>JBEDFV010000041.1:0-5785 GCA_041175005.1 Pseudomonadota bacterium | reverse complement strand
AGGTGGGTTGACCTGAAAAGACCACCCGATAGCCGGCCGCAGACAGGGCCTCTCTGGGGAACTTCTCATCGACCGTCTTGGTTTCCTGCAGCCCGACCAGATCAGGCTGTGCGTCTTCTAGCCAGCGTTGGAGGTGCGGCAGCCGCACGCGCAGCGAATTGACATTCCAGCTTGCAATCTTCACGGGACCACTCAGGCCGCCTCTGCCAGACCGTTGTGCCGCAATAGCGCATCAGGTCTCGGTGCACGGCCACGAAAGGCCTTGAATGATTCCATGGCCGGACGTGAACCTCCGCGCGAGAGAATCTCGCGCCAGAAGCGTTCGCCCACCTGACTGTAGAGCGCCGGACCCGCCTCTTCAAAGGCAGCATAGGCATCGGCCGATAGCACCTCGGCCCATTTATAGCTGTAGTAGCCCGCGGCATAGCCACCCGCAAAAATATGGGCAAAGCTCTGGGCAAATCGGTTGTAGGCGGGAGGCTGCATAACGGCCACCTCCTGTCGAACCTCGGCGAGTACCTGGGCTATGGCCTGGCCGGCCGCAGCGCCTTGTTCTGCAGAGAGCCCGGTGAGTTCTGCGTGAATGCGCATATCGAAGAGCGAAAATTCCACCTGACGCAGCATAAAGAGGCCGCTCTGGAAGTTCTTCGCTGCGACCATACGGTCGTAGAGCGCTCGGGGCAGGGGTGCACCGGTATCTACATGGGCGGTCATCTGCTTCAAGGTGTCCCACTCCCAGCAGAAATTTTCCATGAACTGGCTGGGTAGTTCGACGGCATCCCATTCAACACCATTGATACCGGAGACCTCAAGCTCGTCGACCTGGGTGAGCAGGTGATGCAGGCCATGGCCGAATTCGTGAAAGAGGGTGATCACGTCGTCGTGGGTGAGGGTACTCGGCTTACCCTGGCTGGGGGCGGCAAAGTTACAGGTGAGCAGCGCCACTGGTTTCTGTAGGCTGCCTCCGATACGTCTGCGGCCCCGGCTGTCATCCATCCAGGCGCCGCCCCGCTTGGTGGATCGGGCGTAGAGGTCGAGGTAGAGATGGCCCACCGTGTCGTCGCCCCGATGCACGCCAAAGACCTGTACATCCTCATGCCAGATGGGGGCCGGTGCGAGCCCGAGCAGTGGCCGGATCTCCACACCAAAGAGGGTCTTCACCACGGTAAAGAGTCCCGTGAGGACACTGGGCAAGGGGAAATACTGGCGGACTTCTTCTTCAGAGAAGGCATACCGATCCTGGCGCAGCTTCTCACTGGCATAGGAGACATCCCAGGGCTCAAGGGTCTTAAGGCCCAGGCTGGTCTCTGCAAAGGCGCGCAGCTCGGCGAGATCTTTTTCGGCGCTGGCGCGTGCCTTACGGGCGAGGTCCCGCAGAAAACTCGTGACAGTCTCGGGGCTATCGGCCATCTTGGCGGTGAGTGAGGTCTGGGCTGCATTTTGATAACCCAGCAGTTGGGCCTGGGCCTGTCGTAAAGCAAGGATTTCGCCCATCACGGGCGTGTTGTCATGGCTCGGCCCCTCTTCGGCAACCTCTGAGGCGCGGCGCGCATTCTTGGAATAGATCTCTTCGCGTAAGGCCCGGTCGGTGGCGAACTGCAGCACCGGCAAGAGGCTCGGCTGCTGCAGGGTAAAGACGGCCGCAGCCGAGAGGCCGCGTTTTTCTGCCTCTGCCTTGGCAGCGGCACGCACCGGTTCCGGGATTCCCGCTAGGCGGGCCTCCTCCTCCACGATGACGACGCTGGCATTGGTGCTGTCGAGCAGCTGCTCAGAAAACTTCTGGTTCAGCCCCGCGAGGCGTGCACTCATTTCCGCAAATGAGGCCTGTTGCGCACGGGGAAGCTCGGCGCCGCCAAGCTTGAAGTCGCGCAGGCTGTTGGCAATGGCCTTCTCTCGGGCCGACTGCCCGACAACATCGGGCGCATGGGCAAGGGCCTTGAATTTGGCATAGAGCCCAGGGTCCTGCGCCAGAGATGACCAGAATCGCGTGACGGCCTCTAAACGGCTGTTGGTCGCATCGCGCCATTCGGGACTGTCCATGACGCCGCCCATATGATGCACAGCAGACCAGGCCCGGCCGAGGCGCTCGGTAGCGCTCGTGAGCGGCACCATGACCGCTGCCCAGGTGGCCGGGGTCGCGTCGGCCACGACCTTTGCGAGACAGTCCTGGGCCTGCGCAATCAGGGTATCGATGGCGGGGCCGACCTGCTCGGGCTTCAGAAGGTGGTAGGGAGGAAGGTGCTCGGTGTTGAGATAACTGCCGAGCAGAGGGTTGGTCTGATCAGTCGTGGGATCTGTCATCGCGAAGCCTTCAACGGGTGTGTTCATGAAAAGATTCCAGGGTGTTCGCAAGCAGCATGGCGATGGTCATGGGCCCCACGCCGCCAGGAACGGGGGTAATGGCTCCTGCCACCGGCAGCACGGCATCGAAATCGACATCGCCCACCAGGCTGCCGGAGGGCAGGCGGTTGATGCCCACATCAATGACGACCGCGCCGGGTTTCACCATGTCAGGACGAATGAGTCTGGGGCGACCAACCGCCGCCACAAGAACATCAGCGCGTCGGGTCTTTTCGGCCAGGGCTACCGTCTTGCTGTTACAGAGGGTAACGGTTGCGCCCGCCTGCAGGAGCAGAAGCGCCAGGGGTTTTCCCACGATATTGCTTGCCCCGACCACCACCGCCTCGGCGCCGCGCAGTGGGGTCTTGAGTGACTCCAGCATTTTCATCACCCCATAGGGAGTGCAGGGCCGAAAGCGGGGCTTGCCAGACATGAGGGCCCCGGTGTTGAGGGGATGAAAGCCGTCCACATCCTTTTCCGGTGCAATTGCGTGGATGATCAGATGATCATCAATCTGCGGCGGAAGCGGGAGCTGGACCAGAATGCCGTCAATCGTTCGGTCCTGATTGAGTCGGTCTATCTCGGCAAGCAGCGCCGACTGCGTTGTCTCCTGGGGAAGCCGGAGTAACACCGAGTGCAGTCCGGCCTCATGGCAGGCCTTGACCTTGTTACGCACATAGACCTGGGAGGCGGGGTTCTCGCCCACGAGAATGACGGCAAGGCCCGGGGGACGCCCGTGCTTAGGCAGCAGGCGTTGCACCTCTTCTTTGACTTCGGTGCGTATAGAGGCGGCGAGTGCGAGGCCGTCGATGCGGTGTGCAGGCATGTGGGGGATGCTAGCACGCAGCCCTGTAGCCGGCTGTGATCACGGCACCGTCGCTGGACAAAATCTTCAATACCCTCTAAAGTTCGCGTTTGCCCGAATTTGCAGTTTGTTAGTGCGCAGAAAACGGCAGTCCTGTGGGGCTATAGCTCAGCTGGGAGAGCGCTTGCATGGCATGCAAGAGGTCAGCGGTTCGATCCCGCTTAGCTCCACCAACAGGCTCTTGGGCCTGTGGTCCGCAGGAATAAGTTTTTCGTCCAATCAGGTCCCCTTCGTCTAGAGGCCTAGGACATCACCCTTTCACGGTGAGTACAGGGGTTCGAATCCCCTAGGGGACGCCATCTTTCTAGAGGCATTCGCTGGCAAAGTCTGCCAGTCGCGAGCGCTCTCCGCGTTGCAGCGTCACGTGCCCGCCATGGGCCCAGCCTTTAAAGCGATCAACGGTATAGGTGAGGCCAGAGGAGCCCTCGGTAAGGTAGGGCGAGTCAATCTGCGCGATGTTGCCCATGCAGACCACTTTGGTGCCGGGGCCCGCCCGCGTGATGAGGGCCTTCATCTGTTTTGGCGTAAGGTTCTGTGCCTCATCAATAATAAGAAACTTATTAATGAAGGTACGGCCCCGCATGAAGTTCATCGACTTGATCTTGATGCGACTCCGTATCAGATCGTTGGCGGCCGATCGGCCCCAGTCGCCTCCCGAGTCCATGCCGCGGTTGAGCACTTCAAGATTGTCTTCGAAGGCGCCCATCCAGGGCTGCATCTTTTCCTCCTCAGTACCGGGCAGAAATCCAATGTCTTCGCCGATAGGCACCGTGGCTCGGGTCACGATGATCTCGTTGTAGATCTTCGTCTCTAAGGTCTGTGCCAGACCGGCGGCCAGGGCAAGTAGCGTCTTTCCGGTACCCGCCTGACCCAGCAGGGTGACGAAGTCGATCTCCGGATTCATGAGCAGGCTTAAGGCAAAGTTCTGCTCCCGGTTACGCGCAAGAATGCCCCAGACGGCGTTCTTGCTGTGGCTAAAGTCACGAATGACCCGCAACACGGCGGTTTTGCCTTTGACCTCTTGCACGATGGCATGAAGCGGTGGCTGGCTCTCGTCGTAGACGAACTGGTTGACGTGGAAGCTTTCGCAGAGGGGCCCGGAGACCCGGTAGTAGCTGGTACCCGCCTGCTGCCACGACTCCATATTTTTACTGTGGGTCTCCCAGAAGTCTTCGGGCAGGGCGAGGCTACCCGTGTAGAGCAGGTCGGCATCGTCGATGACCTGGTCGTTAAAGTAGTCTTCTGCAGGCAGGCCCAGGGCATGGGCCTTGATGCGGATATTGATGTCTTTGGAGACCAGCACCACCTCTTTGTCGGCGTGGCGTTCGGCAAGTGCCTTCACCACTCCCAGAATCTGGTTGTCGGCTTTCCCTGTGGCGAGGCCTTCGATGGGTACGAAGGGTAGGGCTTCGGTCTGGAAAAAAAGCTTTCCCGTGGCATCGCTATGCCCGAGGGCCGAGAGTGGAATACCCTGGTCAAACGAACGCTTCTGGTCCTCGGGAAGCGCCTCGATGAGGGCATCGAGGCTGCGGGACACCTGCCGTACATGTCGTGCTACCTCAGAGACGCCCTTCTTGTGCCCGTCGAGCTCCTCGAGGGTCATCATGGGCAGAAAGACATCGTGCTCCTGAAAGCGAAAGAGGCTGCTTGGGTCGTGCATGAGAACATTGGTATCAAGCACAAAGAACTTCTTCTGACCAGGCGGGTCGGTGGGCCGTGCCTCCCGCCGTGCGAGTGATCGAACCGACGCGCTGGTCTGTGCAGGCTTGCGCGTGCGTGGGGTATCTGCCACCGCAGGCAGACGCTGCGCCGGCAAGGGGGGCCGCAGGGCTACGGGGCCTGCAGGCGCCAGGCTGCCTGGCCTGTTGGGGGTCCGGCTCACGGGCGAAGAAGTCGCGGCGCGACCGGTGCCGGCGGGACTCAGTGCGATGAGATCGTCGGGGTCCGTGTTCTTCTTGGTCGGGCGTTTCTGTGTGGTCTTTGCAAAGACGGCATCATCGGGCTGCAGGAAGGTGGCGGGTTTACTGGGGGCCTTAGGCAGCGGCATGCGCAGTCCTTTCGTGAAGTGGGCAGAAACAGGGGAGGGAGTGCCTAAGGCGCCCTAACGCGCAAGTGCCTGGGCCTGCGCAAGTACCTCCTGCGCATGACCCGGCACCTTAACGCCGCGCCAGATGTGCCGCAGCACGCCCTTCGCATCAAACAAGAAGGTGCTGCGTTCAATGCCCTGCACCATCTTGCCGTACATGTTCTTGGTCTTGATGACGTCGAAGGCCTTGCAGAGCGCTTCGTCGGGGTCTGAGGCCAATGCTATGGACAACGCATGTTTGGAACAGAACTTCTCGTGGGATGGGAGACTGTCACGCGAGACCCCCAGAATCTGGGTGTCTGCGGCAAGAAAGTCGGGGTGCAGTCGAGTGAAGTCAATGCCCTCCACCGTACACCCCGGGGTATCGTCTTTGGGGTAAAAATAGACCACCAGCTGATGCCCAATATAGGCCTGCAGGTCGGTGCTACCGAGGGTGGTCTGGATTGTGAGAGGGGGAAGTACATCGCCGACAGAAAGACCGGCGTTGGCGGACT
>JBEDFV010000040.1:0-5753 GCA_041175005.1 Pseudomonadota bacterium | reverse complement strand
ATGCGCCGTAAAGGCAGCCCGCCTGCCGCCCGCCGGGTATTCTCCACAAAGCCCTGTACAGCCGACCGCCGGTCACCGGAATCTGTGGGGGCGCTCAATTCCACCGCATCTCCGAGAAGGTCGAGCATCTGCTGCCCCTTTTCGTTACGTACGATCACCCACTGCTGCCCCTCACCGCCCATGTAGCCGACGGTAATGTCGGACAAGGCGTTGACATAGTCCACGCAGGTTCTGCAGGTGAGGGGAAAGAAATCGCTGGGCAGCTCCGAGAGGGGCAACTGCAAAAAAGGAATCAGCCGCTTACGGCCATCGTCAAACCGCATCTCCACCTGATAATCGGCGCGAAACTCCAGGTAGGAGACTGTATCCGGGCGGTCGGTGAGTTTTTCCAGAAAGAGATGGAAGTTCTCGGTAGAGGTGTTATCAGAACAGGGGGTGCCAATCACCCACAGAGAGTCAAAGCCATAACGCTCGGCGAGGGCGCGCAATGCATAGACCTGACACGGAATACCAATGACCGCCAATCGACGTATCCCCTGGGCCAGGGCAGGCTCAATAAGAGACAACAAGGGTGCATAGCCCATACGCATGCCACGACAGCCGGCAAGATCGGCGACGTTACGCACCAACACCGGCTCGGGCCGCCACCGATCCTGGGCGGCTGGCCGCATAGTTAAGACGGCATCGACGAGATCCGTCTCCAGCAGGCGCTCTGCGATACGGGTAGTGATGCCTGTCCACTGCGCACCAGCAAGCGGGGCCCTGAGCCTGGCACGCCAGATTGCCTGGTGCGGCCCGAAGTAGAGTTGGTCAGGAAGGTCGGGGTTGCGGGGCGCCCCATGCACCGCAGTCTCCCAACGGCGGTAGTCGGGCTGGATAAACTGGCAGGCCACCGCACAGTTCTTCGGCTCTGAGGATCGCGACACGCCACAGTCGGTACAGAGTCGCCGGTGCGGTGGTGGCGACGGTGAGACCGATATTGGTCGCGATACAGACATTACAAGAGTTTAGACTGCTCCTCGAGCCACCGCTTGGTTTTCTGATTCAACTCAAGCATCGCCTGAGATGACTTCGGCGTTATAGAAATCATTTTCCTGCGACTATCGACTGGGTCAATCTCGGCCTGGATCAATCCCTCTCGCATAAGCGCCGCGAGGCACTTGTGCAGCGTCGCAGGCGAGGCAACCTGCGACTTCGTGATGATCGTCTGCACATAGAGCGGCTCTTTTGAAGACTGGGCCGCATAAATCCAATCGAGGAGACGCACCGAAAGTGCATCAAGTCGGCCCAAGGGACTTTCTGCAATAGCCCTTTCCGCGAAAGACCGAATGCCATACCATGCCCGAAGACCCACTTCGGGACGTGTGATGCTTTTCTTGATCATGGGGTGAGTCTAGACGAAATATGTGCCGGAAAACTACCGTTCTCCTAAATAGAACACGGTAATGAACCTCTAGAAACGACCAGATTGCCTGCTCTATGAACCCTTTCAAATATTGCAACGCACTAAATTATCTGCCGATCACTAGGAATAGCCAGCAGAGGCTGGGGGTCTTGGGTCTTCGATGCCTCGGCAGCCTGTGTGTGTTGGTACTGGCCACGGTTACACCCAGAACGTTCGGTCAGGGCGCGCCCATTCGGGCCGATGCCCAGGTACTCGCTCAGATCATGCAGAGTGTGGTCATGGTGGAGGCGACCGCCCCGAGTACCTCCCCCAGCGCCCAGACCCTTGGACTCGTCAGGGTCGGGTCGGGCATTGTCATCGCCCGAGACACCGTGGTGACCGTAGGCTACCTTCTCATCGAGGCGGAGACCGCCGACATTATTGACGGCCAAGGACGTCGCATTCCGGCCACGATCGTGGGGCACGATCCCATCTCGGGCTTTGGCGTTCTCAAGAGCCTTCTGCCCTTGCAGCGAACGCCGGTCGCGTTGGGCGACTCAGACCGCCTGACCGCGCCGCAACGGCTGCTGACCCTCGGGCATAGCGAACCAGAGCCCACCGAACTGCTGCTGGCCTCGCGGAAACTCTTTGCGGGCACCTGGGAGTATCTGGTGGAATCCCCGCTCCTCACCATTCCCGCAGTAAATAACTGGAGTGGGGCTGGCCTCTTCGATGAAACCGGCGCCCTGGTGGGCCTTGGCTCTCTTCTTGTCGCAGACGCCACCGATGAGCCCCGCGCCAGGCCCGGCAATCTTTATCTTCCGATCAATATCTTCAAGCCCGTGCTGCCCGATCTGCTGAAGTTCGGCCGTCGCAGTGGCCCGGCGCAGGCCTGGCTATTCACAGTCAGCCGCACCCCCAGGGCGGGCTTGTCATCCAGCGTGTCTCCGCCAAGAGCCCGGCCGAACGGGCGGGCCTGCAGGCGGGCGACCGGATCTTGGCACTGGAGAACCAGGCTGTCCTAGACCTCGCAGACTTCTACCGCCGCATCTGGGCCTCTGGGCCCATTGGCAGCGCGCTCACACTCTCGGTGGTACGTCAGGGGGCCACCCGTCGATTCACCCTGGTCACAGGCGATCGGCTTGCCGCGCAGCAGCGGCCCTCGGGGGTCTGATTACCATGAAAGAGTGGCTTTTAATCGTCTGGATTGGAACCTCCACGAACCTGCAGGTCGTAGAGCAGCATTGGTCAGAAGAACACTGTCAGACACGTGCAAAGGAGGTGCAGGCAGACCTTGGTGCCTCCTTTACGGTGGCCTGTACCCAAGACCTTAAAGAAGGAAGATCCCAACTCCCCAAACGCGGCGCAGTGCAAGGCGTTGCGAAGTAATATGCCGCATGCCTTTCCTCACTGATGCAGAGATTCGCGCCGCCTCCATCCGTAAATACCGGCACCGGGCGGCAGGCTACGACCAGACCTGTGGCCCCACCTGGCCGATTCGGACCCAGGCCATTGAAGGACTAGGCCTTCAGCCCGGAGATCGCGTCCTTGATGTCGGGTGTGGCACCGGACTGAGCCTTGCGCTCCTGCGGGAGAAGGTTGGGGATGCGGGACAGGTTTTTGGGTTCGACCAGAGCCCCGAGATGCTGGTGCAGGCCCAGAACCGCATTCGCGAGGCCAACTGGCGCAATGTGCAGGTCTTTGAA
This sequence comes from Pseudomonadota bacterium, assembly GCA_041175005.1. Classification (GTDB taxonomy): domain Bacteria; phylum Pseudomonadota; class Gammaproteobacteria; order Burkholderiales; family Burkholderiaceae_A; genus Hahnella. Next base: position 2,663 of record JBEDFV010000040.1, on the reverse strand, counting down.
TGCAGCGCACAGACCCTCCGTCTGCCTGCTCCGGTAGACGCGCTGCTATTTCACTACACCCACGACATCCTGCGATCTGCTGAGGCCATTGGCCAGCTTCTCGCCTGGGCTAAGCCCCAGGCGCGGGTAGCCATTGCGGGAATCAAGTATTTCCCCGCCTGGCTCGCCCCCTTAAACCTCTGGGTCTATCTCAAGAACTATGGATACAACGGCGCACCCGGAGAGCTCTGGTCACCCTGGGACCGTATCGCGCCGTATCTTGAGGATTTCCGACGTCAATCCACACAATGGGGCATGGGCTATCTGGCGTTTGGCCGTATCCGAGCCTAAAGCTGTGGGCGCCCGCGACGCCACACGTGCACGTGCGGTCGCATCTGGGCTGCTTAGCCTCGTCGCCCTCAATGCACTATTGAGCTTTACGGCCTGGTGGCCCACACCTGCGGTCTTGCCCGACCTGCGTATCGCGCCAGAATTTGTGCTGCTCTGGCTTACCGTGCTGCTGCTTGTCAGTCTCCGAGGAGCCCTGCTGCCACGAATCCTCCAGATGGGTCTCACCCTTCTCTATCTGGTCTTTATTCTGGCGCGCTACCTGGATGTCACCGCCCCCTCTCTCTTCGGACGTGCCGTCAGCCTCTATTGGGACATTCCGCAGATTCCGCGGTTTGTCTGGGTATGGGCCTCCGATGCGCCCTGGTGGGCAAGCCTCGGCGCGCTGCTTATCACCGGAGTCCTCCTGGCCCTTCTGGCCCAGTTGGTCTTCCGAGGCATTGGCTCTCTGGCTGCAGATATCGCCCTACCCTATGCGCGACGGGCATCTACCTGGGTGATCACGGCACTGGCCACGGGGCTGATCGCGGCCAATTATGCGGGTGTGCAGGCGACCTGGCCCTATGTCTCCAAGCCGGTGATTCCTACCTACTGGAAACAACTCAGCCTGATCTGGGATGCCCAGTCTCCAGAAGCACTGGCCCAGGCACTGCCCAGCCAGACCCCGATCGAGCGGGCCATGGCAAGATCCCCGACGGAGACCCTTGACCTTCTCGGTCGCCGCGACGTCATGGTGGTCTTCTTGGAATCTTTCGGGGCCTTCCTCTACGACCACCCCGAGGCTGTGGCCGCCACATCCGGCGCACGCGCACAACTCGACCAGACCCTCAAGGCGGGTGGTCACTCCGTGGTCACCGGATTCTTTCGCTCACCCACCGTGGGCGGCGCATCGGACCTCGCCCACATGTCGGTCTTGTCGGGCGTAGACCTGTCTGACCCACGACGGCACGACCTCTTACTGACCACCGAGCGGCCCACACTCATGCAACTCTTTCGCACGCGGGGATACGAGACCTTTGGGCTCTATCACGCCGTTGCCTGGCCCTGGCCAGAAAGGCACTTTTATGGCTTTACCCATTACCTTGATGGACCCGCTCTGGACTATCGCGGCCCTCCCTTAGGATTCTGGTCCATCCCGGATCAGTTTGCCCTCGCGCGATTCGATCAGCTCTACCCCCGTAAGCCTGACACGCCGCCGCGATTGGTCTTTTTTCCCACCATCACCTCGCATCTGCCGTTTAGCCCCGTGCCCCCGTACCAGCCAGACTGGGATCGTATTCTGACCGATACCCCCTTTGACCCCGAGTCACTCGCAGCGGCACAGACGGAGAAGCCCAACTGGCTCAACATGCGGCCGGACTACCTACGCATGGTCAACTACGTCTATCAATGGCTGTCTGGCTACTTTGCACGGCCCGAGACACGCGAGACCGTCTACGTACTTATCGGTGATCACCAGCCCACGGCCAACGTCACCGGCGAAGGCGCCTCCTGGGATGTTCCCGTCCATGTCATCAGTCGAGACCCCCGCTTATTACAGCCGCTTGAGGCAAGAGGCTTTATCAGGGGTCTAGATACCCGACAGAATGCCCTTGGCGGTCTTCATGCATTGCCAGAAATGCTGCTCGATGCATGGTCGTCTGCGGGACCACCGTCCGCGCCAGAGACCTCCCAAGGGGGAATCCGTGCCGCCACCACAGTCAGCAAGGCCACGCCCATGAGAAGCCCCCCATAGGTAAGTGCCTGGTTATTTTCCAGCCCCTCTTGGTAGACCACCAGAGCCCCCGCCAATCCGGCCAGGGTAGCCATCCATCGCAGGACCCAGAGCCGCAGGAAACTGGTCAGCCCCAGCAGGGTTGCAGTGGCGCCGAGCACCACTGGCCCGAGTAAGAGCGGCCAGACCAGGGCGCGATAGCGGCCATCAAAGACCAGACCATGGGCAGCCATGAGCATCAGAGCGAGCCAGAGACCCCAGAGCCAGGGCAGCCCCCCGGCCAATCCCTGGGGCCGGTACTGCCCCCCAGACCAGCGGAAGAAAATATGCGCCGCCAGCACCAGACTCAGGGCCCCGGTAAGACCCATCTGGAGAAAGGCAATCCCCCATTCTGCGGCGCTGCGACTCCAAGTCCAGGCCATCTCAACCTGAACCGCAAGCAGCGCGAGAATCAAGAAGGCCATGAGCACAGCCTCAGCCCGCGGTAGTGCACTGGCGTGATGCCGACCTCGGGCAGCAGGGTCTCGCGAAAGACGCCAGAGACCAAGAACAAAAAGCGCCACAAGCACCCCTGCGGAAGCGGCCACTATGGCGAACTGGGCAGGCGCACCGGAGACAGACC
>JBEDFV010000039.1:0-5487 GCA_041175005.1 Pseudomonadota bacterium | reverse complement strand
TAGATGTCGGCGCCGCCGCGCTGCTCAGACGGAAGATTCAGTCACTGGCCCAGCAAGGATCCGCGGTCATCCTCATTAGCGAAGACCTCGACGAAATTCTCGAAGTCAGCGACGAGGTGGCCGTCTTGTTTGAAGGGAGGCTCTCCCCGCCCATGCCCGCCTCCGAGGCCAGCCCAGAGCGCGTGGGGCTGCTAATGGCCGGTGTTTGGCAGGCACAGGCCGACGGACAGAGAAACACCAGGCCTGCGCTACCGGTCAACGGAAAGACGTCACAGATGGAATCGCCATGATCCGGCTCGAAAGACGTCCCCAGCCCTCGGCCCGATGGCGCTGGCTCGCCCCGGTGGTTGCCGTGGGTCTCACCGTGCTCACCGGCCTCATTATTTTTGCCCTGCTCGGCAAAGACCCAATCCTGGGATTCCAGGTCTTTTTTGTCTATCCCTTGCGCAGCCTCTATGGCCTGTCGGAGCTGCTGCTCAAGGCCACCCCCCTGGCACTCATCGGCATGGGCCTTGCCGTGGGTTTTCGGGCAGGAATCTGGAACATCGGCGCCGAAGGACAGTTTCTTTTTGGTGCCGTCTTTGCTACCGGGGTCGCGCTCTACCTTCCGGCAATCACGGGGGTGAGCCTACTGGTCATGGTCTTAGCAGGAATCCTCGGAGGGATGGCCTGGGCCCTGATTCCCGCCTGGCTTCGGGCACGGTTTCACACCAACGAGATTCTTGTCTCTCTCATGCTGGTCTATGTCGCCCAGCTCTTCGTATCGTGGCTTGTCTTCGGTCCCTGGCGGGATCCCCGCGGGTTTAATTTTCCGCAGACCGAGATGTTCGACGCGGCCTGGCTCCTCCCGACCCTGCTGTCTGGCAGTCGGCTCAACCTGGCTTTTGTCTTCACCCTCATCGTGCTGGTGATCGGGCACATTCTCCTGGCCAAGAGTTATTACGGTTTTTCCATTCGGGTGGCGGGCGAATCCCCGAGCGCCGCCCGGTATGCAGGCCTGTCTGAGCGACGCAATATCTACGCGGGGCTCCTCATTGGTGGCGCCTGCGCTGGGCTTGCCGGTATGGCCGAAGTCGCAGGCCCGATGGGCCAACTCACCGACAAGGCCTCCGTAGGCTATGGCTTTGCTGCCATCATCGTGGCCTTTGTGGGACGACTACAACCGCTGGGGATCGGACTCGCGGCCCTGGTCATGGCCCTCTTTTTTCTAGGGGGTGAGCAGGCACAACAGTATCTGAACCTTCCCGGTTCTATCTCGCGTGTCTTTCAGGGCCTGCTGCTTTTCTACCTCTTGGCCGCCGACGTGCTGGTGCAGTTTCGCCTGGTGCGCGCGCCACCGCAGACGAGGGGCTCCCTATGACCACCGAACTCTTCGGCGCAATTCTCTTTGCCATGATCGTCGCAGCCACTCCGCTCATGCTCGTGGCCTTAGGCGAACTGGTCACAGAGAAGGCAGGCATGCTCAACCTCGGCGCCGAAGGCCTTATGGCCGTGGGTGCGGTCGCCGCCTTTATTGCCACCCACACCAGCGGATCGGTCACAGTGGGAGTGCTGGCCGGGATGACCGCGGGGGTTCTGCTCTCATGCATCTTTGCGCTGGTCACGATTCCCCTCATGGCCAATCAGGTAGCCACCGGGCTCGCCATTGCCATCTTCGGCGTGGGCCTGGCGGCTTTTGTCGGCAAGCCCTTTGAATCCTCGGTGATCGCAGCCACCCCCGCATGGGCGGTGCCGGGGTTAAGTACGCTTCCGGTAGTCGGCAAGGCCTTCTTTAGCCACCAGCCCATCGTGTATCTGGCCTGGATTGCCACGGGCGCCATTATCTGGGTCTTGGCCCGCACACGCACCGGACTGGTGCTCAAGGCGGTCGGCGAATCCCCCGCCGTAGGCCACGCCATCGGCTACCCCGTTAATCGCATTCGCGCCCTCGCCGTGCTCTTTGGCGGTGGCATGGCAGGTCTTGGCGGAGCCTACCTGTCGGTCTTCTATACCCCTATGTGGACTGAAGATATGGTGGCAGGCAGGGGGTGGATTGCGCTGGCCCTGGTCGTCTTTGCCACCTGGCGCCCATGGCGTGTGGTGCTAGGAGCCCACCTCTTTGGTGGCGTCCTCATTCTGCAGCTTTTTGTTCAATCTTCCGGACTCGACCTACAGGTTCCCGCGCAACTCCTCTCGGCAATGCCATACTTAGCAACGATTGTCGTACTGGTGCTGATTGCAGGAAATCCCAAGACTATTCGGATCCACTCACCAGCCTCACTCGGCAAGCCATTTCGTCCCGATGCCAGCTAAAAACTGTTCTTCACGAGCGGCATCGAGATTTTTGCGTTTTTAACCCGTCACACCCTTGTTCTGAAAGGAACCCTCATGTTGAAGCGCCGTACCTTTGTGAAAGCCTCCCTGGCTGCCACTGGCCTGTCCGCCCTCGGCCTGGCTGGCTGTGGAAAGAAAGAAGAAGCCAAGCCTGCAGCCGCACCGGCTGCCGTCGAGCCGATTAAGGCAGGCTTTGTCTATGTTAGCCCCATTGGCGACGCCGGCTGGACCTACCAGCACGATCTCGGACGCCTAGAAATGGAGAAGGCGCTGGCCGGCAAGGTCACCACGAGTTTTGTGGAGAAGGTAGCCGAAGGGGCAGATGCCGAGCGCGTGATTCGTGAAATGGCCTCCAGTGGCAACCGCATTGTCTTTGCCACTAGCTTTGGCTACATGAACTACGTAGAGAAGGTTGCCAAGGAATTTCCGCAAGTCACCTTTATGCATGCCACCGGCTACAAGTCGGGCGAGAACTTTGGCAACTACAACGCCCGTTTCTATGAGGGCCGTTACCTGACGGGTGTCATTGCCGGCCACATGACCAAGTCCAATGTCCTGGGCTATGTCGCGGCCTTCCCCATTCCTGAGGTTCTCCAGGGTATTAACGCCTTTATCCGGGGCGCCCGTTCGGTCAACCCCAAGGCCGAAGTCCGCGTCATCTGGGTCAACAGCTGGTACGACCCGGGCAAAGAGCGTGAGGCAGCCATGACCCTGATCGCCCAGAAGGCCGACATCGTCACCCACCACACCGACTCCACCGCCGTCGTACAGGCCGCTGAAGAAAAAGGCGTCTATGCCTTTGGCTATCACTCCGACATGTCCAAGTACGGTGCGAAGGCCCATCTGTCGGCCACCACCCACCACTGGGGCGCCTACTACACCAAGATCGTTAATGAGGTCATTGCCGGAACCTGGAAGGTCGACAACATCTGGGGCGGCATGAAGGAAGGCATGATCAAGCTCGCGCCCATCAACAACGCAGTGCCCGAGGATGTGCGCAAAAAAGTGGCCGATCTCGAAACCAAGATTGCCTCTGGTGAGTTCCATCCGTTTGCCGGCCCGGTGCTGGACCAGTCAGGTAAGACACGTGTTGAGGCAGGCAAGACCATGTCCGATGAGGACATGAACAAGATGGACTTCTACGTACAGGGTGTGGCTTCTAAACTGCCGAAGTCGTAAGCCTTTCCGCAGTTTGCAATGCGCACGCACCAGGGTCTGGCAGCACACGTCGTATCGGGTCAGACCCTGGCCCTTCGCGGGGCCCTCTTCAGTCTGTTACACAACGCAGACCCCTCCAATCCCTCGATCCAGACATTTCACGACCCGGCAGGCAGACCGCGGGGTCTGTTGTTTATTCCCGATGGCATTGTCTTTGTCCGCGATGGACTCATCGCATGGGTGAAGCCCGCAGAGGAGGCCATTTCGGAAATTCCCGCCGACTGTCCTGTGCACCGCTATCAGGATCGCCTCATTCTTCCTGGATTCGTCGACACCCACACCCACTTCCCGCAGCTTGAGGTCATCGGCCGCATGGGCCATACCCTCATCGACTGGCTCAACCAGTACACCTTCCCTGCCGAAGAAAAGTTCTCAGACCTCTCCCACGCCCAACAGGCCGCGCACCTCTTTCTCGATGAACTCACGCGCCACGGGGTAACAACGGCCTCGGTCTTTGCCACCGTGCATGCCCAGAGCGTTGAGGCCTTCTTCGCGCGCGCCCAGGCACGCGGGTTGCGGATGCTTTGTGGCAAGGTGCTCATGAATCAGCATTGCCCAGAGTCACTACAAGACGGCGCCGACTATGGCATGGCTGCAACCGAATTGCTGATCAGTCAGTGGCATGGCCGCGATCGGCTGGGCTACAGCCTCACGCCCCGCTTTGCCCCCACCTCTTCGCCAGAACAGATGCGGGCGGTCGGAGACCTCTTTCAGGCACAGCCCGATCTGTATTTGCAGTCGCATCTGGCTGAGACCGAGGAAGAGGTCGCCTGGGTGCAGAGCCTCTACCCTGAGCAGAAGAGCTACCTAGAGGTCTATCAACACTTCCAGCAGACGGGGCTAGGCGCCATCATGGGGCATAGTATTTATCTGAGCGATCACGACAGGCAGACCATGGCGCAGACCCAGACTGCAATCGCCTTCTGCCCGAGCTCTAACCTATTCCTCGGCTCCGGACTCTTCGACCTGCAATCCGCCTGCGAGGCGGGCATTGCCGTGGGGCTTGGCTCCGATGTCGGGGGAGGCACAAGCCCGAGTATGTTTAAAACCATGCTCGACGCCTACAAGGTGCTTAAGCTGCGCGGCCAGACGCTCACCCCCGAGATGGCCTTCTACCTGGCTACTCTCGGAGGCGCAGCAGCCCTCGGTCTTGATCAGCTGATTGGGAGCCTAGAGGCGGGTAAAGAGGCCGATCTCATCGTCGTCAATCCTGAAGCCACCCCGCTGCTTGCCCACCGCGCAGCCGCCAGCCAGTCGCTTTCAGATCTTCTGTCTGCCCTCATTACGCTCGGGGACGAACGCTGCATTGAGGCCTGCTATATCCAAGGTCGACCCTCACAGATTTAGCCTCGGGTCTTGAATTTCTGGGGCGCTGCCCCCAGATATCCAAGTTAGTACGCGTTTTGTTTCTCGAAAGACCCTCCTATGACGAAATATCCTTTTGAATTCAATGACCAAAAGCCCGGTAGTGAGTCCTCGCCCCCCGCCTCTGGGCAGGAACAGTCCGGGCCTGCCGGAACGAACCCCCTCGAGATAGACCCCGCCTTGGGAGCCGGAACAATCGATTCGCACATTGAGCCACCGCCCGCAAAAGAGTCAAAAGACGACCGCACAGAACTCGAGACCCGCCTTAAAGAGCGCGAAGACCAGCTCATTCGCCTCGCCGCTGAGGTAGAGAACATGCGCAAACGCCACGCGCAGGAGCTTGCCAACGCCAGTAAGTTTGCGATCGAAGGTTTTGCTGAGTCGTTGCTGCCTGTGGGCGATAGCCTAGAAATGGCCTTGCAACTCCCCAACCAGACCCTGGAGGGGCTCACCAACGGCGTCCACATTACGCTTAAGCAGCTACAGCAGGCCTTCGAGAAGGGGCGGCTATCCGTGGTCAACCCGGTGGGCGAGAAGTTTGATCCGAACCGCCACCAGGCAGTTTCCATGGTCGATGGCAAGACCCAGGAG
>JBEDFV010000038.1:0-3253 GCA_041175005.1 Pseudomonadota bacterium | reverse complement strand
CTGTCTCCCACAGTCGCCACCGCGAGCCGTTCGGCGGCCCTCTGCACCCCAGACCCCAGGGCGGGTTCGGCATGCGGATATTGGCTGCCCCCAGGGCTAAAGATCTTTGCGCAGTCACCGATTCATTGTCTGTAGGACGTTAAAACCGCTCACAGGATAAAAGGACAAAGATATGCGCCCGATGAAACGAGGAATCGACAGCTACGGTGAAGTCAAGGTTTCCACCGGTGTGGCCACCGCCGACAGCGTGCAGCTCATCCAGATGTTGTTTGACGGTCTCATCGAGAGCCTGCGTGCCGCCGAAGGGCAGATCGCGCGGGGCGCTATTGAAGAGAAGTCCCGCAGCCTTGCCCGTGCCGGCAAGATTGTGCTGGGGCTACAGAGTGCGCTGAATTTTGACTCGGGCGGTGAGATTGCCAAGAACCTCGATGAGCTCTACGGCTACGTGACCCGTCGTCTGCTCCATGTGAATCTCCACAACGACCTCGAGGCCCTCAAGGAGATTTATGGTCTCATGTCAGAGATTCAGAACGCCTGGTCTACAGTGCCCAATATGCTTGAAGGGCGTTCTTCGGCCCCGTCGATGCGCCTGGCCTCCTAAGGGCCTAGGGGTACGGGCGGTATGTTGTCATTCAATAAGTCGTATCTCTTGTCTTGCTAAACGGACCGTGGCAGGGGCCCGAATCTTTCTGGGCTTGCCACGGGCCAGTGGCTTTTAAACGGTTCGGGTAGTCCAGCACAATCGGTTGTCGTGGCAGCCACTCCCAAGGCGCCGACCGGTAGGTTAATAATGGTCGAGCGCAGTGGTACTGCATGACCCGTCTCGTCACGGACCATAATCAGGTCGGACGTAATCTGTCGGGTGTGAGTCAGGCCGGCAGCCCCCATCATCTCGGCAAGATTCTTCAGCGTGTTGGCATGGAAGTTATAGACCCGGGAGGCCTTGTCTTCCACCACGAGGGCCTTCTGGCGTAAAGGGTCTTGGGTAGCGACTCCGGTTGGGCAGTGATCGGTATGGCAGCTGCGCGATTGGATGCATCCTAAGGCGAACATAAAGCCACGTGCGGAGTTACACCAGTCGGCCCCCAGGGCCATACAGCGGGCAATGTCAAAGGCCGAAGTGATCTTGCCCGAGGCGCCGATGCGAATGTGGTCACGTAGGCCAGCCCCCACCAAGGTCATGTGTACCAGCCGAAGGGCATCGCGCAGAGGCATGCCCATGTGGTCGGCAAACTCCACGGGTGCCGCGCCCGTGCCGCCCTCAGATCCATCGACCACAATAAAGTCCGGGGTTACGCCGGTCTCCTGCATCGCCTTCACCACGCCGAACCATTCGTGGATCTGGCCAATGCAGAGCTTAAAGCCCACGGGCTTGCCGTCAGACAGATCGCGCAGCGTTTCAATAAACGCCATGAGTTCTCTGGGTGTGGAGAAGGCGGAGTGGTGGGCGGGCGAGACACAGTCTTTTCCTACAGGCACCCCCCGCGCCTCCGCAATCTCCTCATTTACCTTGGCTGCGGGGAGTACGCCACCGTGACCTGGCTTGGCACCCTGTGAGATTTTGATCTCAATCATTTTTACCTGGGGGTCTCTGGCCTGCTCAGCAAATCTCTTGGGGTCAAAGCGCCCTTCTGCGTCCCGGCAGCCGAAGTATCCCGACCCGATCTCCCAGATGAGGTGGCCGCCGTGCTTACGATGATGAACCGACATGCTGCCTTCGCCCGTGTCATGGGCAAATCCGCCGCGGGCAGCGCCCTTATTGAGGGCCAGAATGGCGTTGGCCGAGAGCGAGCCGAAACTCATGGCAGAGATGTTGAAGACCGAGATCGAGTAGGGCTGACGACAGGCGCTTCCCCCCACCATGACCCGCAGGTCTTTAGGCTCCACATGGATAGGGCTCATGGAATGCGCGAGCCACTGGCTATCATGGGTGTAGAGGTCCTCGATCGTGCCAAACCCTGACTTGTCGTTTTGTACCTTCGACCGCGCATAGACCAGCGCCCGCTGTTTGCGTGAGAAGGGCAGTTTTTCCGCGTCGCTTTCGATGAAGTATTGGCGAATTTCTGGGCGGATAGATTCAAGGGCGTATCGCAGGCGCCCAGTGACCGGATAGTTGCGGCGCACCGCCTGAGCCGTCTGGGTCACGTCTTTGATACCCAGATAGAAAAGCACCGCACCCACTATTGAAAGCAAGGGGGATACGAAATGGCCAAGGACGGCCAATATGCCGGTGCCCCACCAGGGCCAATACCGCAAATGGAAATAGCGCAACGGGCTTACTGCCTCTGATGCCATGATCGTCTCCCCCCCTTTTTGAACCTGGTCCGCGGTATGTCTTTCTCGCGTCCAGCTGTTCTTTGTTTATGTTTTGATTATCACCAGAGTCGCGTTAGGGGCGCCAGTATCTTTTGTGAAGGCCGGGGTTTCCCCTGAGAGGGGCTATGATCGGGGCCTATGCAACGCGACCTCCTCCTCTTAGCGCTATGCCAGGGTCTTTTTCTCACCAATAACATCACCTTTATTGCCATCAATGGACTTGTCGGATTCTCTATGGCGCCCTTTGGCTGGCTTGCCACCCTTCCGATCATGGGCTATGTGGTGGGTAGTGCGGCCGCCACCGGCCTTGTGGCTCGCACTCAGAAGCGGTGGGGCCGCCAGAAAGCTTTTCAGTCGGCTATTTTTGTGGCGGTTGGCTCCTCGGCACTATGTTTTCTTGCCGCCTGGATGCGGGAGTTCTGGTTGCTGGTGGCTGCCACATTCATTGCGGGCTATTACCAGGCCAATGCCCAGCTCTATCGGTTCGCGGCTGCAGAGATTGCCCCGCCCGCACTGAAGGAGAAGGCAGTGAGCTGGGTGTTGGCGGGTGGCCTTTTTGGCGCCGTGCTCGGGCCGAACATGGCGTCCTACACGCGTAACCTCTTTGAGGTGCCCTTTGCCGGATCATATCTGTCGCTGATCGGTGTGGGGCTGGTAGCCTCACTTGTTATGGCCCGCATTGATTTCAGTCCATTGAGTTCGACTGCTGCCACCTTCTCTGGGGTGGGGTCGGAGAACCCTGCCGCTGCGGCTGCGGCGAAAGCCCTGGCTGAGGGAAAAGACCTTTCTAGTGCGGCGGCGGCGACTGCCCGGCCATTGGGCGTCATCATGCGTCAGCCCGTGTTTATTGTCTCGGCGCTCGGCGCGTCGGTGGGCTATGGTGTGATGAATCTGCTTATGGCCGCAACACCGCTTGCGATGCAGGTGTGTGGCTTGC
>JBEDFV010000037.1:0-13332 GCA_041175005.1 Pseudomonadota bacterium | reverse complement strand
CGGTGGAAGGCATTGGAATTTTTGAAATGGCCGAAGAGGCGCTTCGCATGCATGCCCAGGCCTTTGGTGACGACCCGGTGCTCGCCACCATGCTCGATGCCGGCGGTGAGTACGCCTGGCGAGTGCGGGGCGAAGACCATATGTGGACGCCCGACGCCATTGCCAAGCTGCAGCATTCGGTGCGGGCCAATCAGTTCTCTTCGTACAAAGAATACGCCCAGATCATCAACGACCAGAGCCGTCGCCATATGACGCTGCGCGGCCTCTTTGAGTTTAAGGTGGACCCAGCGAAGGCCATCTCGCTTGAGGAGGTGGAGCCGGCCGCTGAGATCGTGAAGCGCTTTGCCACCGGCGCGATGTCCCTGGGCTCGATTTCTACCGAGGCCCATACGGCCTTGGCTGTTGCCATGAACCGTATTGGCGGGAAGTCCAATACGGGCGAGGGCGGAGAAGACAAGCGTCGTTACCGGGCGGAGATGCAGGGCGAGAAGGTCAGAGACGGTATGACGCTTGCCGATGTCATTGGTAAGGCCCAGGTCGAGGCAGACTTTGCGCTGAAGGCCGGAGACAGCCTGCGCTCAAAGATTAAACAGGTGGCCTCTGGCCGGTTTGGGGTGACCACCGAATACCTCGTGTCGGCCGACCAGATTCAGATCAAGATGGCCCAGGGGGCTAAGCCCGGCGAGGGCGGGCAGCTGCCCGGTGGCAAGGTCTCTGAATACATCGGGGAGCTGCGTCACTCGGTGCCGGGTGTGGGGCTGATTTCTCCCCCACCCCACCACGACATCTACTCCATTGAAGACCTGGCTCAGCTCATTCACGACCTGAAGAATGTCTCGCCCCATGCCGACATTTCTGTGAAGCTCGTCTCCGAAGTGGGCGTGGGTACGGTGGCTGCCGGTGTCGCCAAGGCCAAGGCCGACCATGTGGTGATTGCCGGCCACGATGGGGGCACGGGCGCCTCGCCGCTCACCTCTATTAAGCATGCCGGGTCGCCCTGGGAGATCGGCCTGGCAGAGACCCAGCAGACCCTGGTGCTCAATGGCCTGCGCAGCCGTATTCGGGTGCAGGCCGATGGCCAGATGAAGACCGGTCGTGATGTCGTCATTGCAGCGCTCTTGGGCGCCGACGAAATGGGCTTTGCCACGGCGCCGCTCGTGACCGCAGGCTGCATCATGATGCGTAAGTGCCACCTCAACACCTGCCCTGTGGGGGTGGCGACCCAGGACCCGGTGCTGCGTAAGAAGTTTCAAGGCAAGCCCGAGCATGTGGTCAACTACTTCTTCTTTGTGGCCGAAGAGGTACGGCAGATCATGGCCCAGCTGGGTATTACCCGGTTTGAAGATCTGGTGGGCCGCGCCGACTTGCTTGATACCAAAAAAGGCATCGCCCATTGGAAGGCCCGGGGCTTAGACTTCACCCGGCTCTTTTATCAGCCGGTGGTCACCAATGCCGCGCAGCGCCTGCATTCCGAGCGTCAGGACCACGGGCTGGAGAAGGCCCTGGACAGGGTGCTCATCGAAAAGTCTAATGCTGCCCTGGAGAAGGGCCAGAAGGTGCACTTCATCGAAGCCGCCCGCAATGTGAATCGCACGGTGGGAGCCATGCTCTCTGGCGAACTGGTCAAGCGCCACCCCGAGGGGCTCGCCGACGACACGCTGCATATCCAGGTGGAAGGCACCGGTGGCCAGTCCTTCGGCGCCTTTCTTGCCAAGGGCATTACGCTGTATCTCATTGGGGATGCCAACGACTACACCGGCAAGGGCATGTCCGGCGGACGCATTGTCGTGCGGCCCTCGATTGAGTTTCGTGGCGTGGCCCACGAAAACATTATTGTGGGCAATACTGTGCTCTATGGGGCCACCTCAGGCGAGGCCTTCTTCCGCGGTGTGGCCGGTGAGCGTTTTGCGGTAAGGCTTTCGGGGGCGTCGGCTGTGGTCGAGGGTACCGGAGACCACGGCTGCGAGTACATGACTGGCGGCACGGTGGTGGTCTTGGGCCGCACGGGGCGCAACTTTGCGGCGGGCATGTCCGGCGGCGTGGCCTATGTCTACGATGAAGATGGGAGCTTTTCCGAACGCTGCAATACGGCCATGGTCGCCCTTGATAAGGTGTTGCCATCAGCTGAGCAGAAAGCCCAAGGCGAGGTCGGAACCTGGCATCGCGGCAAGACGGACGAAGAGCAGCTGCGACAGCTCATTGAAGACCATCATCGTTGGACGGGCAGTGCCCGGGCCCGAGAGCTCCTGGACCACTGGGCCCAGGCCCGGTCGCGCTTTGTGAAGGTCTTCCCGACCGAATACAAGCGGGCCTTAGGCGAGATCTATGCCAAGGCGCAGGCGGCCGCAGGGGCAGGGGTGGGCACGGCATCGGGGCCAACGGCCGGGTCGGCCAAGGCCACGGCATAGCCCTCGTTGCCTGGCGGATCCTCATAACGAAAGCGCACCACGCAGACACAGGAACAATCATCGTCAGCGCAGATTGCAGATAGACATTACCGAGAAGAGAAGGAAATCGTATGGGAAAGGCCACGGGATTTTTAGAGCTAGAGCGGATTGAAGAGGGCTACGAGCCACCTCAGGCCCGCGTGAAGCACTACAAGGAGTTTGTGATTGGTCTGGCAGAAGACCAGGCCAATAAGCAGGCCGCGCGCTGCATGGACTGTGGCATTCCGTTTTGTAACAACGGCTGCCCGGTCAACAACATCATTCCCGACTTCAACGACCTGGTCTACAAGAACCAGTGGAAGGCGGCGCTCGAGACCCTGCATTCGACCAACAATTTTCCCGAGTTCACCGGTCGCATCTGCCCGGCGCCCTGTGAGGCGGCCTGCACTCTTAATGTCAATGATGATCCGGTTGGCATTAAGTCTATTGAGCACGCCATTATTGATCGCGGCTGGAAAGAGGGCTGGGTCGTGCCCCAGCCGCCCGCCCACAAGACCGGCAAGAAGGTTGCGGTGGTCGGCTCAGGCCCTGCCGGCCTGGCCGCTGCCCAGCAGCTCGCCCGCGCGGGCCATGACGTCACGGTCTTTGAGAAGAACGATCGCATCGGGGGGCTGCTGCGCTATGGCATTCCTGACTTCAAGATGGAGAAGACCCATATAGACCGGCGCGTGGCTCAGATGCAGGCTGAGGGCGTGACCTTCCGTACCAGTGTGCTCGTGGCAAGCCTGCCTTCGGACACAAAAGTCACGAACTGGGCCAGAGAGACGATCTCGCCAGAGCAACTCAAGAAAGACTTCGATGCTGTGCTTCTGGCCGGTGGCTCTGAGCAGCCCCGCGACCTACCGGTCCCGGGCCGTGAGCTGCAGGGCGTGCACTTCGCCATGGAGTTTCTACCGCAGCAGAATAAGGTCAATGCGGGCGATGCCCTGCCGCAGCAGATTCGTGCCGATGGCAAGCATGTCATCGTGATTGGCGGGGGCGATACGGGCTCTGACTGTGTGGGCACGAGTAATCGCCATGGGGCCAAGAGTGTCACCCAGTTCGAGCTTCTGCCCATGCCGCCTGAGCACGAAGACAAGCCCATGGTCTGGCCCTACTGGCCCACCAAGCTGCGTACCTCTTCGAGCCACGAAGAGGGCTGCACCCGTGAGTTTGCGATTGCTACCAAGGAGTTTCTGGGCGAGAAGGGCCAGCTTACCGGTCTGAAGTCTGTGCATGTGGAATGGAAGGACGGCAAGATGCAGGAGGTGCCCGGCACCGAGAAAATCCTGCCGGCAGACCTGGTGTTGCTTGCCATGGGTTTTGTCTCTCCCGTGGGCTCGGTCATAGAGGCCTTCGGCGTCGACAAAGACAATCGCGGCAATGCCAAGTCGGCCACCGAAGGCGAAAAGTCTTACTTCACCAATGTGCCCAAGGTCTTTGCCGCCGGTGATATGCGTCGGGGCCAATCGCTGGTGGTCTGGGCGATTCGTGAGGGCCGTCAGGCCGCGCGGTCAATCGACACATTCCTCATGGGTACCTCCCAGCTGCCGCGTTAGGCACCCGCGCAGATGGCGTCGCCTCTCAGAAGATCTCTGGTTGCGCGCAGGGGGTTTGTTCGGCTTCTCTGGGGCTTTATTGCCTTGGGCTTCTTCGGCGGCCTTGGCAGTAATGGCGCGGTCACTTCGGTCTTTGCCCAGGACCGCCTGAGCCTTCAGAGTCTGGAGACCCTTCTGCGCTCGGAGAAGGGCAGGGGGCTGGTCATTCTTGTACGACATGCCGAGACCGTTTCGGGCATTGGCGACCCGCCCGGCTTCCGGCTTGAAGACTGCGCTACCCAGCGCAATCTCTCTGCTCAGGGGCGGGGGCAGGCGCGGCGCATGGGGGCATGGTTTATATCGCGCGGTCTGGTGCCCACTGCGGTGCGGTCAAGCCAGTGGTGTCGATGTCTCGATACCGCGAAAGAGGCCTTTGCGCAGGCTGTCTCCATCACGCCGTGGCCGGCCTTGAATTCCACCTTTCAGGGACGGGGTGATGCCCAGGCCCAGCAGGCAGAGATTCAGGCGCATCTGATGACGCGTGGTCGGGCGTCAGCCTTTGAAGTCTGGGTGACCCATCAGGTGCTGATCTCCGCCTTAACGGGCCAGTATGTGTCGATGGGGGAGATGGTGGTTACGCGCCCCGACGCCCAGGGGCGACTTCAGTTTGTGGGGCGTGTGATTAGCGACTGAAGGTAACGCCCGGTATGGCTCTGGGTACACTGGGCCACCGCCTCCGGTGGACCTGATACAAGAATTTCGCCGCCGTCCTGACCGCCTTCAGGCCCAAGGTCGACAATCCAGTCGGCCGCCTGAATCACATCGAGATTGTGCTCAATAATCAGTATAGTGTTGCCGGCATCGCGTAATTGGAAGAGTACCTGTAGCAGCAGGTCTACATCGTGAAAATGGAGACCGGTGGTGGGCTCATCGAGCACATAGAGGGTCTTTCCGGTGTCCCGCTTGGCCAGTTCGCAGGCCAGCTTTACCCGTTGCGCTTCGCCACCAGAGAGTGTCGTGGCGCTCTGTCCGAGCCTGACATAGCCCAGGCCCACATTCAGTAATGTCTTGAGCCGGCGTGCTACCGAAGGCACCGCAGCAAAGAATGTGTGGGCCTCGTCGATGGTGAGGTCGAGCACCTCGGCAATGGTCTTGCCCCGATAGCGAACATCCAGCGTCTCGCGGTTATAGCGCAGACCCTTGCAGATGTCGCAGGGCACATAGAGGTCGGGCAGAAAATGCATCTCCACCTTCACCAGACCATCGCCCTGGCAGGATTCGCATCGCCCACCCTTGGTATTAAACGAGAAGCGGCCCGCATCGTAGCCGCGCTCGCGTGCCATCGGCGAGCCGGCAAAGAGTTCTCGAATGGGGGCGAAGAGGCCTGTATAGGTGGCGGGATTACTTCTTGGCGTTCGGCCGATGGGGCTCTGGTCGACGTTGATAATCCTGTCAAAGTGTTCAAGCCCATCAAGACTGGCATGTGCGGCCGGCTCTGTCTGGGCACGGTTGAGCGCATGGGCGGCCGCAGCCACCAGGGTGTCATTAATGAGGGTTGATTTTCCGCTTCCGGAGACACCGGTCACACAGGTCATGAGCCCGCAGGGAAGTGCAAAATCCACGTTCTTCAGGTTGTGGCCGGTGGCCCCGCTAAGCCGCAGCCATCGGTCTTGTGGCGTCTTGCGGGGTGAGGGAGGCCGGATGGTTCGCCGCCCGGAGAGATAGTCCCCGGTGAGTGATCCGGTGGTTGCGAGAATAGCCTCGGGCCTGCCCACAGCGACCACGGTACCGCCATGTATGCCAGCGCCTGGGCCGAGGTCAATCACATAGTCGGCTGCGCGAATGGCCTCTTCGTCGTGTTCCACCATGAGCACCGAGTTGCCGAGGTCCTTCAGGTGTTTGAGGGTGGCCAGCAGCCGGTCGTTGTCACGTGGGTGCAGCCCAATCGAGGGTTCATCCAGTACGTAGAGCACGCCCGTCAGCCCTGCACCGATCTGGCTGGCGAGCCGAATGCGTTGGGCCTCGCCGCCAGACAGGCTCATGGCTGCCCGGTCTAGGCTGAGATAGCGCAGACCCACATTGATCAGAAAGCCAAGCCGTGACTGAATCTCAGACAGCAGCCGTTCCCCGACCGCCTGGCGCATGCCCGACAGGGGGAGTTCCTGGAGACGGTCACGCAGGCCCCCTAGGCTTAGGCGAGACAACTCTGGCAGGCTCGCGGATTGGTCCGGACTACCTAATCGCACGGCGCGTGCCTCCCGCCGGAGCCGCGACCCCTGGCAGGCGGGACATTCCCGTTGGCGACGGTAGCGGCTGAGTTCCTCGCGTACCGCGGGGGAATCGGTCTCACGCCATCGTCGCTCTAAGTTGGGAAGAATGCCTTCGAAAGGCTGCTGTCGTGTGACGAGCTTTCCCCGTTCAGCCGGGTAGCGCAGGGTCAGCACCTTCTCGCCCGAGCCATGAAGCAGGGTCTGTTGCGTCGATGCTGGGAGGTCTCCGAAGGGAGTCTGGAGATCAAATTCCAGGCAGTCAGCCAGGCTTTCGATCATTGCCCAGGCAAAACTGTTGCGGGGGTCCCAGCCCGCCACGGCGCCCGCCGCCAGCGAAAGGTGCGGGAACTGCACCACCAGGGCTGGGTCGAAAAATGACTGGGTCCCTAGGCCATCGCAGTCTGGGCAGGCGCCTGCCGGGGAGTTAAAGGAAAACATATTGGGTTCTAAGGTGCGCAGCGAGAAGCCGCAGTCCGGGCAGGCATAGCGCATCGAGAGCCCCCGATCGGCCGCGGGAGCCTCGGCCTGCGCAATCGCGACGATGGCCTGGTCTTGCCCCAGCCGCAGGGCGGTCTCCAACGATTCCGCGAGCCGCTGGGTGGCATCGGGCCGCACCTTAATCCGGTCGACGATGACATCAATACTGTGGTGCTGGTGGGGATCGAGCCCGGTGATCTGATCGAGCTCCAGGTCTCGGGGCGCGCCTGACTCCGTGCGCAGCCGACAGCGCACAAAGCCCTGGGCTCGAAGGCCATCGATAACGTCGCGATGCTCGCCCTTACGTCGATCGATGACAGGGGCCATCACGGTAAGCCGCGTGCCTTCGGTAAGCGCCATGAGGCTATCGACCATCTGCGCGAGGCTCTGGGATTCGAGCCGATGCTGGGGATGGTCGGGGCAGTGGGGCACGCCGGCCCGGGCAAAGAGCAGCCGCAGGTAGTCGGAGATCTCGGTCACCGTGCCCACGGTCGAACGCGGGTTGTGGCTACCGGATTTTTGTTCAATGGCGATGGCGGGCGACAGGCCCTCAATGAGATCGACATCGGGCTTGGCCATGAGCGAAAGAAACTGCCGCGCATAGGCCGAGAGCGACTCTACATAGCGGCGCTGGCCTTCGGCATAGAGGGTGTCAAAGGCGAGTGACGACTTGCCTGAGCCCGAGAGGCCGGTGATGACCACGAGCTGGTTCCTCGGGATATCGAGGCTAATGTTCTTGAGGTTGTGGGTCCGGGCACCCCGCACCCGAATCCATCCAGGGTCAGACATCGTCTTTCTAGTTCCTTAGGCCAATCCACTACTATAGCGATCGATGTCAGAACGAGTGGCCTTCACCCCCCAAGAGCGTCGTGTCAGCCTGTCGCTGGCCAGCGTCTACGGTCTGCGCATGCTGGGCCTCTTCCTGGTGTTGCCCGTGCTTGCTGTGGGAGCCCGCGACCTTCCCGGGGGGCAGGAGGCCGCCCTGATTGGGCTGGCCATGGGCATCTATGGACTCACCCAGGCCTGTCTCCAGATTCCCTTTGGGCTGGCCTCAGACCGATGGGGCCGCAAGCCCGTCATTATTTTTGGCCTCGTTGTCTTTGCCTTGGGAAGCTTCTTGGCCGCGGTAGCGCCGAACCTGCCGGTCCTCATTCTGGCCCGGGCCCTGCAGGGAGCGGGCGCAATTTCCGCGGCGGTGAGTGCTTTTCTCGCCGACCTCACCCGCGAGGAGGTGCGCGCCCGTGCGATGGCCCTTGTTGGGGCCTCTATTGGCCTCTCGTTTGCCTTGTCTCTGGTGATTGCGCCCCCGATCTTTGGTATCGCCGGGCTGACGGGCCTCTTCGTCTTGACGGGGGTCCTCGCCGTCATGGCCGCCATCGCAGTCTGGCGCATGCCTGATCCGCCCCGTGTCTCTGAAGACCAGGGCCAGGCGGGTCAGTCGGCCCGTGTGGGCTGGCGGGTGCTTGCCCAAGATTCCCAGCTTGGCCGACTCAATCTGGGTATCTTCTGCCTTATGGCCATTCAGACGGCAATGTTTGTGGCCATTCCCTCGGCCCTCGACGCCCTGGGTATGCCCCTGGCAGACCACTGGCAGGTCTACCTGCCCCTGCTCGCCCTGGCCTTTGTGTCGATCGTTCCTGCAATTTTCTGGGCCGAAAAGTACGGCCGGTTTCGACCCGTCTTTCTGGGGGCCATTGCATTTCTCTTACTCGCCATGGCTATCTTTATGGTTGCTGGCGGCCACTTTACCGTCTGGCTTGTTGCCATCTGGGCTTTTTTCGCGGGCTTCAATCTGCTAGAGGCCCTCTTGCCATCCTGGGTCTCCCGGGTGGCCCCTCGCAGCGCCCGTGGGCTGGCCCTGGGCATTTACAACACCAGCCAGTCCCTGGGCCTTTTTCTGGGGGGATTACTTGGCGGACTCGCCCTGCGGTCATTCGGCGTCCATGGCATTTTTTTCGTCTGTGCCGTACTTCTGGTCTTTTGGGGCATGATGGCAACCGGGCTTCGCGAGATCGGTCGGCGTGTGGCGCCTGCCCCGTTGATCACCCCTGCTGCTCCCCCAATTGACCGGTAGTCGACTGCGATACCGGGCGCTAGGCTCTCAGGCCCAAACCTAAAGGAGAAACGCGTATGGCATCGGTAAACAAAGTGATCTTGCTTGGTAATCTCGGTCGAGACCCCGAAGTGCGGTATGCCGCCGATGGCGCGGCCATTGCCAATGTGTCGATTGCCACCACATCCCGCTACAAGGACAAGGCCAGCGGGGACATGAAGGAAGACACCGAGTGGCACCGGGTTGTGTTTTTTGGTCGCCTGGCCGAAATTGCCAGCGAATATCTCAAAAAAGGCCGCCCGGTCTATGTGGAAGGCAGGCTCCGTACCCGTAAATGGCAAGACCAGTCCGGGCAAGAGCGCTACACCACCGAAATCGTCGCAGACCAGATGCAGCTGCTCGGAGGCCGTGATGGTGCGCCGGCCGGAGGCCCTCCGGACGATGCTGGCTCGATGGCCTCGGGTCAGGCTGCGCCGGCAGGTGCCAGCGGGGGCAAGTCTGCCGGTAAGGCCGGTGGTTTCGACGACCTTGACGACGACATTCCGTTTTAATCGCGGCCCGTCGTCCGCAACCCCTTCGGTAAACGCGAAAGCCCAGACTGGCCGTTCCTGGCCCCTCTGGGCTTTTTTTGCGTCGGTAAAAAGCCTAAAATCACCGGTTTGCCTAATTGACCAACTCCGAAGAGGTTTCTATGCCAATTTATGCCTACGCCTGCGGGGCCTGTGGGTTTAAGAAAGACGTGCTTCAGAAGCTTTCCGATGCCCCGCTCACCGACTGCCCGAGCTGCGGTCAGCCGCAATTCTCTAAACAGCTCACCGCCCCAGGCTTTGTTCTGAAGGGCTCCGGCTGGTATGTCACCGACTTTCGAGAGGGCCAGAAAAAGCCTGCGGAGAGTGCTGCGGGTGCGACGTCTGACACCGCCTCCTCGGGCTCTGCGGGCGCCTCCGATGCGGCTGCCCCAGCATCAGCCTCTACCGCGCCGTCTGCGGGGTCCACCCCAGCGGCGCCCGCGGCGGCCAGCGCGGCGCCGGCTTCTCCCGCACCGACGGCGACCCCAGCCAAGGCCGCCTAGTGGGCCTCGTGCGCAAGCCCCCTCACGACCATTCTTGCGCGAAGGCGGGCCATGCTTAAGCGTTTTTTTGTTGCTGGGCTTCTCATCTGGGTGCCGCTGGCGGTTACCTACTGGGTGATTACCACCGTCGTAACCGCCCTCGATAAGATTCTCCCGATCGACTTTCAGCCAAAGGCACTCTTTGGCCTGGAGATTCCAGGATTCGGGGTCTTGGTTGTGGTGCTGGTGGTCTTGCTTACGGGGTTTTTTGCCGCCAACCTCTTGGGAAGACGGCTCGTCGATGCCTGGGAATCGATCCTCTCGCGAATTCCCTTGGTGCGATCCATTTATTCGTCTGTCAAACAGGTCAGCGACACAATTCTCGCCCCCAACGGTCAGGCCTTTCGTCAGGCGGTGCTGGTCCAGTATCCCCGCCCAGGGGCCTGGACCATTGCCTTTGTCACGGGCAGCCCCAGCCAAGAAATCGCGACCCTCTTAAGCGAGCCCAGCGTGAGCATTTATGTGCCGACCACGCCCAACCCTACCTCCGGCTTCTTTCTTATGGTGCCCAAGGCGGATGTCCTTCCCCTGGCGATCGGGGTGGATGCGGCGCTGAAGTATGTGGTCTCTATGGGTACTGTCCCCCCGGTTCCGCCTGATGCGGGCCGTTCTAAAACACTCCCTTCACAGTAAGGCTTTCTATGCGTAGTCATTATTGCGGCCAGTTATCGGCCGATCAACTCGATCAGGTCGTGACCTTATGCGGCTGGGTCCATCGTCGTCGCGACCATGGCGGCGTGATCTTTATCGACCTGCGCGACCGCGAGGGCCTCGCACAGGTGGTCTGCGATCCTGACCGGCCAGACATGTTTGCCACGGCGGAGTCGGTCCGCAATGAGTACTGTCTGCGGGTCACAGGAAAGGTGCGGCGTCGGCCGGAAGGCACGATCAACACGGCTATTCGTAGCGGAGAGATTGAGCTGCTCTGTCATGCGCTTGAGGTACTGAACCCTTCGGTGACACCGCCTTTTCAGCTCGACGATGAGCATCTCTCTGAGACCACACGTCTGACCCACCGGGTCTTAGATCTGCGCCGGCCGGCGATGCAGAAAAATCTCATGCTGCGATACAAGGTCGCCATGGCTGTGCGCCGTTATCTGGATGCCCAGGGTTTCATTGACATTGAGACCCCCATGCTCACCAAGTCCACCCCAGAGGGTGCCCGGGACTATCTGGTGCCGTCTCGGGTTCACGAAGGGGCCTTCTTTGCGCTCCCACAGTCGCCCCAACTCTTTAAGCAACTGCTCATGGTGGCGGGCTTTGACCGTTACTACCAGATCACCAAGTGTTTTCGGGACGAAGATCTGCGGGCCGACCGTCAGCCCGAATTCACACAGATTGACTGCGAGACCTCGTTTCTTACTGAGCAGCAGATTCGGGATCTCTTTGAGACCATGATTCGCTCGGTCTTTGCCGAGTGTCTGCAGGTGCAGCTGCCGGATCCGTTTCCGGTGATGTCCTATGCCGAGGCCATGGGGCGGTATGGCTCAGACAAGCCTGATCTGCGGGTCGCCCTGGAGTTCACCGAACTCACCGACGCGATGGCCGATGTCGATTTCAAGGTCTTCTCCGAGGCAGCCCGCATGGCCAAGGGCCGGGTGGTAGCCCTACGTGTCCCCGGTGGTGCGGCCCTGTCACGCAGCGAAATTGACGGCTACACCGAATTCGTCAAGATTTATGGCGCCAAAGGTCTGGCCTGGATTAAGGTCAACGCCCTGGCCCAGGGACGCGACGGATTGCAGTCACCGATCGTGAAGAACATTCACGACCAGGCCTTGCAGACCTTACTGCAGCGCTCGGGTGCCCAAGATGGCGATATCCTTTTCTTCGGTGCGGACCATGCCAAGGTCGTGAATGACGCCCTGGGCGCCCTGAGAGTGAAGATCGGCCACAGCCCCTTTGGCCAGTCGCATGGGCTCTTCACGGCAGGCTGGAAGCCGCTCTGGGTAATCGACTTCCCCATGTTTGAATACGACGATGAGGCGGCGCGATGGACAGCGGTACATCATCCCTTTACGGCGCCCAAAGACGGTCACGAAGACCTCATGGCCTCTGACCCTGGCGCCTGTCTGGCCAAGGCCTACGACATGGTGCTCAATGGCTGGGAGTTGGGCGGCGGCTCGGTGCGTATTCACACCGAGGCGGTGCAGAGCACCGTCTTCCGTGCCTTAAATATTGGCGAGGAAGAGGCCCAGACCAAGTTTGGTTTTCTGCTCGATGCCCTGCGCTATGGAGCGCCACCCCATGGGGGACTGGCCTTTGGTCTTGACCGGCTCGTCACCCTTATGACGGGTGCCGACTCGATCCGCGATGTCATTGCCTTCCCCAAGACCCAGAGGGCCCAGTGCCTGCTCACCCAGGCGCCCTCCTTGGTGGATGATCGGCAGCTACGCGAGTTGCATATTCGCCTACGTGAGGCGCCCAAGATCGTGGCATGACCGACGAGACGGTCAAGGGCCTGAAGCACTGGCGTGCGCTGGTCTATGGGCCCGTGGCCGTGCTCTATGGCCTGGCAGTCGCCTGGATTGCCGATCCCACGCTCGATGGCCACCGACTCACCCTCTCCGCGGTCTATGCGGGGCTCGCCCTGCTGGCCCATGCGCTCTTTCGGCGTTTTGCCCCGACGGTACTTGATGACCCGTCGATCTGGCCTGTCTGGGTGCGGGCAGCCAGCATTGTCTTTGTGAATTTTATTGTGGTGGTGCTGGTCGCGCTGAACCTGGCCAATCTATGGCTACCGATGGCCTTTGTGGTGGGTACGACCCTGGGTCTGGCGATGATGGCCTACTGGTTTTCTCAGCGGCCCTCCTCAGAGGCCTCGGCCCGTCATGCCGCAATGAGTATTTACGCCGCCTGCCTGGCGTTGCCCTTTGCCGGGCTCTATGACTGGCTGCCCGCGGCGGCCATCTGGGCGAGTGTGGCGGCGGTCCCCGCCTGGCATGCACGGCGTATCGCCATGGCAGACGCTGCGGAGACGGCCGCCTCCCGCGAACTCATGACCGCCTCGATTTTTATTTTCGTGTTGATCATGCTTACCGGGCTGATGCTTGCAGCCCTTCTCCCCCTGCGTTAGCGATTGGGCATGACCCGCTACAAGATTCCGCAGTCGGTGCTGGTGGTGATCCACGATCCGCAGGGGCGGGTCTTGTTACTGGAACGGGCCGATCGCCCTGGTTTTTGGCAGTCGGTGACAGGCAGCCTGGATCGCGAGGACGAGGCCCCTTCTGCGGCCGCCGTGCGTGAACTCGAGGAGGAGACGGGTCTCATCGCGCCGCCTGCGGCCTGGTCAGACTGGGCCTTTTCTCAGGTTTATGAAATTTTTCCACACTGGCGTCATCGGTATGCACCAGGCGTCACCCAGAATACCGAGCATGTCTTCTCTGTCTGTGTCCCCGTGGCATCGCCTGTGCGCCTCTCCCCCCGGGAGCATCTGCGGTATCAATGGCTGCAATGGGCT
>JBEDFV010000036.1:0-16730 GCA_041175005.1 Pseudomonadota bacterium | reverse complement strand
CTTCATGAGCATTATTCGCGATCCCGAGACCTATGAGCGGTTTGAGAAGGTAGTGCTCATTCACGGGGTACGGCTGGTAAGCGAACTGGCCTATGGCGACTACATCAAGAACGAGCTCACCACGCACGAGTTTCTGGGCGAGATGGTGCGTGACCAGTTGATCTACTATCCCACGGTCACGCGGGAGGCCTTCACCCATACAGGCAGGCTGACGACCGCCATAGAGACAGGCCAACTCTTTCGCGATATTGGGCTGCCCCCGCTCGATTCCGCGCATGACAGAGCCATGATTTGCGGCAGTCCCTCAATGCTCAAAGAGACTGCGCAGATGCTCGATGATCGGGGCTTTGTGGTCTCGCCTGGGCTTGGTCAGCCCGGCGACTATGTGATTGAACGCGCCTTTGTTGAGCGCTAGGCGCGGGTGAGGTCTGGGCCGCTCGGCTTAGGCTAGGCCGAGAGCCTTTGTCGCGCCACATAAGACAGGCCATCCACAATCATCACCAGCGTAATCATGGCCAGAAGAATGGTGCTCGTCTCATTCATGTGGAAAAGGCCCATATGAAAGGCAAGCATCTGCCCGAGGCCCCCGGCGCCAACCACGCCGAGCACGGCTGCGGCACGAATATTGTTTTCCCACCGATAAAGCGAGTAGGAGACCAGCTGCGGCAGTATGGTGGGCAGCGTGGCATAGAGAAACACCCGAAGCTCTGATACCCCCTGGCTGCGCAGCGCGGCCGCCGCATGGTCTGGGGCATTTTCAATGGCCTCGGAAAAGAGCCTGCCAAAGACGCCTGTGGTGTGGAGTGCCAGTGCCAGGGTGCCTGCAAACGGACCAAGCCCTGCAAAGATTAAGAGCAATGCGGCCCAGACCAGTTCGGGGATTGATCGCAGTCCATTGAAGAGAAGCTTGGTGAGGGCGCGTACCAACCCTATGAGCCCCGCAGATGCTGGTCCTGCAGCCTTCTGGCTGGCTGGTAGGGCCAAGGCCAGCCCGAAGACCACCGCCAAGAGCGTGCCGATACCCGACATGGCCAGGGTCTCCAGGCTCGCAATGACCACCTTGGATAAAAAGGCGGCAGAAAGGTCGGGTGAGAAGAGTTCTGCAATGAACTTGCCCATACGGGCCATGCTCTCGGTGGAGGCAAACTGGGCAAATTGCAGATTCAGTGATGTGAAGCTTGCGACCGTGAGACAGGCAATCGCCACGAGTAGCAGCGCCGCGCGGCCCGAGACGCCAGACACCGGCACGATGGGCGCAATCGGGCCTGCATCGGTGGCGCTCGCCTGTGATGCCGACTGCGACAGTGGCCTGGCCGGTGTGGCCTCTGGTGTCGGTGGTCTCTGGGTCACGGGTGTCCGCGTCTTTCTCTTCTTACTGCATGGCCCGCCGCAGGGCGCTGCTGAGAATGTCGGCCAGGCCCACGAGCATCATAAAGACCAAGAGCATGGTGGCGACTTCGCCGCCATTGAACATCTTCATCGAGTTGTCCATCTGCTGGCCTAGCCCGCCCGCGCCGACAAAGCCCAGCACGGCAGAAGAACGAATGGCGCACTCCCAGCGATAGACTGTGTAGCTCGTGAGCTCGGAGGCGTTCTGGGGCAAAAGCCCGTAGAAGAAGGCCTGCAGTCGGGAGGCTCCGTTGCGTAGCAGTGTCTGCGTGGCATGGGTCTCCCCGCTCTCGAGAATCTCGCTGTAGACCTTGCCGAGCATGCCAGCGTAGGTCAGCCCGATGGCCAGCACGCCCGCGGTGGGCCCGAGCCCCACCACACGCACAAAGATCAGCGCCCAGATGAGTTCCGGGATGCTACGCAGCAAGATCATGACCCACCGTAGGGCCTGGCGTATTGCAAAAGGCAGGGGCGCCATGCGGCCGGTGAGGGCCGATACCGACAGAATGCGGGTCGCGAGGATGGTCATTGGAATCGCCAGCAAAAGGGCCAGTGCCATGCCCGCCGTGGCAATAGCGACAGTGCGCCATGACTCAATGGCGACCATCGAGAGAAACTCCGCCGTGAATACGGGCGGGAAAAAGTCGCCAATAAAACGTAGGGTGACCCGTAGATTGTCGGGGTCGAAGAAGATCCAGGGCTTGAACTCTGTGGCCACCAGCGCGGGCCAGAGAATCACCAGGCCCGCGAGCGTCCAGAAGACCCTGCTGCTCCAGGCCGGGTCGCGCAGGGCAGGTGTCTTTTTTAGGGATGCGTGATGGTCGTCAGCCACGCTAACGGCACCGCACCATGGCCCGTGCAGCAACGCTCGCTGGGCTCGTATCGTCTTCGTCGCTGAGGTCCGAGGAGTCGGGAATGGCCTCCTGGGCATAGAGGTCTGCAAGCCGTTGGGGATCGACCGCCTTTGCGGGAAGGTCAAAGGCCAGGCGCCCGTCTTGTAGGCCAATGACCCGCGGAAATGCTGAGAGCGCAAAGTCGACCTGATGTAGGCTACAGATGAGAGTAATGCCACGCGCCCGGGCCTCTGCGGTTAACACCGAGATGACCTGATGGGCACGCTTGGGGTCTAAGGCGGAGAGTGGTTCATCGATGAGCCAGAGTCGTGCCGGAGACAAAAGGGCCCGCGCAAGCCCGACCCGTTGCCGCTCTCCGCCCGAGAGCCGGTCCACACGCAGCCAGAGCTTGTCTTGGAGATCAAAGGCGGCAAGCGCCTGTGCCGCGAGGGCGGCGTCGCGAGGGTAGAGCAGAGAACTCAGGCTCTGCCAGAGCGATTGGCTGGGAAGACGCCCGGCCAGGACCGAGGTCACCACCCGCTGGCGCGGCGGGAGGGGAGGGGTCTGCGGCGCATAGTAGACCTGCCCCCGTAAGGTCTGCAATGCAGGCTGGGGCAGCGTCCAGAGTGACTGGCCATCGAGTAACACGCGGCCCCCCGTGGGCTTTAAGGTGGCCGCCATGAGGGCGAGAAAACTCGTCTTGCCCGCCCCCGAGGGCCCGATAACCGCGACCTGTTCACCCGCCGAAATGGCAAGGCTGATGCTCTCAAGACAGGCAGGCGCCTGCGCAAGCGCGGTCGGGTGATAGGCCGTGATGGCCTCAAGCCCCACAGAAAACCCCTGCTGGGCCGCGAGTGCAGCGGTCATGAGCGTGCTACTAGAGGGGCTGTGCTGCGGGGATGGGCCTGAGGCATCTGCGCTACTTGATAAGTCCGGCGCTTTTGCCCGCACGCTCGAGTCCTTTGTAGTTCTCGGGCTTGGTGGGAATGTATTTGGTGGCACGGTTGAGGGTCAGGATTTCCTTGCCTTCTGGGGTGTTCATATCCAACGCCAGCAGGGCCTTGGTGATGCGGTCCCGCAGGGCTACGGGCATGTCGGCATGCACCGACCAGTTGTAGTTAAAGAATGGGGGCGTGGTGTAGAAGACATCCACTTTACTGGTATCCACCTTCTTCTCTGCTACAAACTTTCGCCAGACGGTGATATCAAGCGCAGCCGCATCCACCCGGCCACTCACCACCGAGGCGATCGTGGCATCGTGGGCTCCAGAGTAGGCCACCCGCTTGAGATCTTTTTCGGGATCGATACCCGCTTCAAGCAAAAAGGTGCGTGGCATCAGGTGGCCCGAGGTACTCGACTGCGACCCAAAGCTCACCTGCTTGCCCTTGAGGTCTTGGAGGGCTTTTATGCCAGAGTCTTTTTGGGTAATGAAGACCGACCGAAACTGGGTGTCTTCTTCACGCTGAGCGATAGGCACCACTTTTCCGCCCGAGCGAATCTGTGCCTGCACATGGGTAAAGCCGCCAAACCAGACGAGGTCGACCTGTTTATTCACCAGGGCTTCTACGGCGGCGGGGTAGTCATTGACGGGTGTGAAGACCACCTTCATGCCGAGCTGCTTTTCTAGGTATGCAGAAAGCGGTCCGAACTTACGAATCTGCTCGGTGGCGGCTTCCTCAGGAATGGTGGTCACCCGCAAGGTGTCTTGGGCCTGGGCGAGGGCCGAGGCGAAAAGAAGGCTGGCGAACATCCCGACCACTATGGGTCGGATGGCACGAGAGAGAGCGGCAGGCAGGGCAAAAGGTGTCATGGGCGGCGTCCTTGGGTTATGCGGTTTGATGACCGACGAATGGGCTTGGGGAGGGTTCGGGCGAGGCACCGGTGTGCCCAAACACTTGATTGAACCATAAACCCGCAGCGTCACGGGGCAAAAGAAAAGGGTGTCCCCACAAAATGCAGGACACCCGTTTTTCTCGGGCCGAGGCGGCCGGCGGATTACTTCGGCAACCCGCCACCGGTGAGTTGGCGAAAGAGCACGACGGCGCGGCTGGGCTCGTTTTCCATGGGCAGGCCTGCCTTGCTCCAGGCCACCATGGAGTCGGGGTACATACGGGCGCCCGACTGTTGTAAGACTTCGGAGAGGATGAACCAGTTTGTGGCAGCCCAGTGGCCCGTGTTGCAGAAGGAGACGGTATCGCCACTGGCAAGAAGACCTTTTTGCTGGGCTAGCGCCTTAATCTGTTCGGAAGGAAGCAGGATCCCCGTCTTGGGGACAAACCAAATTTCCGAATCGGCGTTTTCTGCGCCGGGCAGCGTGCCCCAGCGGGCCGATGCGGGATGGCGAATCTCACCTTTGTAAAAGGATTCGGGACGGGCATCTATGAGCTTGCTTGGGGCCTTGTTGCCTGCCGCGGTGAGGGTCTTTACTTCATCGACGGACACGATCTGGCTGCGGTCGTATTTCACCTGTATCGCGGTTGGCGTCATCGTTGGGGTGCCGGTTTCAAGCGGCAGCTTTGCGGCGGTCCAGGCGGTGAGGCCCCCATCAAGCACGGCCAGGTCGCTAAAGCCCGATACCTTCAGAGTCCAGTAGACCCTGGCGGCGGCGCCAAAGTCGGTACCCGTTTTTCCTGGTCCGGCAATCACCAGCGGTGTCTGCGGGGTGAGCCCCAGACTGCTTAAGAAGGCGGAGAGCTTGTCTTCTGCCGGAAGTCCTCCGGGGTTGTCTTTGCCCCCACGAAAGGCGGAGTAGGGGGCGGGCAGTGCTCCGGGGATATGCCCTGCGGCATAGATCGGCGTCTTCTGGTCGGGCTGAACAAGCTCGCGAATATCGAGAACCTTGACCGATTTGGATTGCAGCAACGGCTGCAACTGAGAGACCGTTACCACCGGACCCGGCAGCTGCTTGGCATGCAGCCCTGCGATTGGGAGGGCAAGCCCTAGTGCGAGCGCGGCCGGGGTGAGGACGGTTTTTCGGAGCCATGCACGACGCAGTTGCGATGGGAGGACGAATGAGGACAAGCGGGCCATAAGACTTCCTTTAAAAATAATCGGAGGAATAGCAGAACAGCGGTCAGCGTATAACGAGTACCGCTAAGGTCTTTGCACTTCTGGTGTGGTCGATATGACTTACCGCAGAAAGGGGCTGCGCACCGAAACGGGCTTACCCAATACGCTGGCCACCGTGGTAGCGGGCGAACGGCCTAGACGCGCCGGTTTTGTCTACGAGGAGCACATCGTATTGGTCCTTCTGACCGCCGTATTCCGGGCCGTCCATACCAGGGCTCCCGATGGGCATCTGTGGCACAGACAGGCCAAGGGCCTTGGGTCGTTCTTTGAGTAATCTCTGGATCTCTGCGGCGGGCACGTGGCCCTCAATAACATAGCCCTCGACCACGGCGGTATGGCAGGACCCCAGGGCCACCGGCATTCCCAGGGCACGGCGCTTCGCGGTGTTGCCTTCATCGTAGGCTTTGGTGGCAAAGCCATTTTTTTGTAAGTGGGTGATCCAGTCGTTGCAGCAGCCGCAGGTGGGGGACTTCCAGACCTCTACCAGGGGTTGTCGCCGCTGGGCGAGGGCAGCTGGGGTCAAGACCCCGAGGGCCGCGAGGCTGGCAAGGCTCGTGACGGTAGCGAGCCAGCGCCGACGGGGTGGTTGCGCGCGCGTGGCGTCCGAGTAAACGGGTGCCGCTGTAAGTGAGTGTGTGGGCATCTGCATAGTGGAGTGCGCGGATATCTTTGTTGTTGGCTTTGTCGTTGGAGCGGTCCTTGTCATGGCACGATTGTAGTGTTTTCGCCTACACTCAAACCCATGCGCACCAGCCCGGTTTCTGTCGACTCTGTCGCAACAACGATCCAATCACGATACGCCCGCCGTATCGGAACGTTCTTTGTCTTACTCGTGTTGGTGTTTCAGTCTGCAGTCTGGGCCGCGCAGTCGTGCCATCAGGTACGGGCCGCGCCAGACGACATGCATTCTGCGCATTCGCATGAGGCGGCATCCCATGCAGGTACCGATGATCACCATGGGCATGCGGCTGGGTTGGCCGATGCACCTGGGCAGTTTCATAAGTGCCCGGTCTGTGCGGCCTGCTGTCTGTCAGTGGCGTTTTCGACGGACGATGCGGCTCTACTCCCCCTGGATTATCGAAGTCCCAGTCCTGGGCCCGAGGTCATGCGTACCCCGCCGTTTCCACTCTACGATCCTCCCTTTCACCCCCCGCGGGCCTCTTCTCTGGCCTAACTGCTCTTTGGTGAATCGCATCGCGTAGGCCATCTTGTTGGGGCCATGCGTGCTTGTGGATTCCGGCCTGTCTGTGGTCCGTCTCTGGGCCCAGGGATTTCTGTAAGGGGGTATTTTTGTGATGTCTTTTTTCGTTACGCGTGCCTGGCGTGTGCCGCTCGCCTACGCGGCATTTCTTGTTGTGGCTACGATGCCGACCTTAGAGGCGGCCGAGTCAGACTGGTCGCGGGCCAATCGGTCGGTTGATGAGGCAGGGGGCTGGAAGGCCTATCTGCGGGAGTCGCAGGCTGCGCAGGCTAGGTCAGAGGCCACGGCCTTTCGGTCTGATCGGTCATCTGCGCATCGGGCCAAAAGCTGGCAGGCCTTCTCGCAACAGCTCGACCACTGGCTAAACGTGGCCGTGGCCGCGCAGCCGGGACTTCGGCGCGCCACAGATACACTTGCCGGAGCTGCAGGCTCAGACCCCGCCTGGCTTGTTACCTCGGAATCCGCGCGGGCAATCTTCGCGCAGAGCCTACGGCTATCCCGACCGCTTATGGAGGAGGTGATTGCCTGGGCCTATGCCCAGGAGGTACACCAGCGTCTTCTCGCACGCGAAGATCTGGCCGATGTCGCCTGGGAGCTTGCCCGTCGTATGCACGCGGTGGGTAACCTTCCTCTGCAAGAAGAGCGTGAATCCCGCCTGCATCTCTTGGAGATTCGCGCAGCCCGACAGAAGGCCGAGGCCCGACTGTTGCAGGCCCGTGAGGTACTGGCCGATCGCGCGCGGGCAGCGGGGCTCAATGGACCGACCACAGCGTCTGTGGTCCTGCCGCTTCCCCCTGCCTCTAAGCAGCCCCTAGACGATGTCCTCCTGCGAGACGCTATGGGACGGGTGGTGATGCTGGTCTCCGCAGACACGCGCTCGGCGGTGTCTTCCCGTGCAGTCGCGCGGCAGAATCCGCAGAACACCCAGCCCTATGCTTTGGTGCAGGCCTATGCAGCCCTTGCCCATGCTGAGCAGCAGCTACGCCTGGCGACAGATCGCGCACAGCTCTTGGTAGAGGAGGGGCTGCCGGTACGGCAGACGATTTCCGAGGAGCACCTGCTTTCTTACAACGGCATGCTCATCGGTACGCCCAAGCTCCTGAAAGACCGCGACAAGGCGATGGCCTTTGAGCTCGAGGTGCTTGAGGCACTGCGTGATTACTGGCTTGCCCGGTCACGTCGTGACCATCAACAGGCTGCCGTCTTGTTAGAGGAAATTTTCTGGGGAGTTGCCCAATGAGCCAGACCCGTCGTTCGTTTCTGTCGATGGCCGCCTTAGGGTCGGCCACACTTGCTGCCTCTGCCGTGGCCAGGCCCTCGCTGGCCCGCCTGCCTGAGCCTGTCCTTCAGTCGTCGGCGCAGACCCAACCACCGGTTGTGCCGGATGTGGGGCGGCCCTATCGACCTGTTGTCACGCTCAATGGCTGGACGCTGCCTTTTCGCATGAACCAGGGGGTGAAGGAGTTTCATCTGGTGGCCGAGCCGGTGGTGCGCGAGATGACCCCAGGGTTTAAGGCCCATCTTTGGGGCTACAACGGTCAGTCGCCGGGGCCCACCATTGAGGTCGTGGAGGGCGACAAGGTACGCATCTTTGTGACCAATCGGCTTCCCGAACACACCTCGATTCATTGGCATGGGCAGCGCCTGCCCAACGGCATGGATGGGGTGGTGGGTCTGAACCAGCCCGGTATTCCTCCTGGGAAGACGTTTGTCTATGAGTTCACTGCCCGCCGTCCGGGCACCTTCATGTATCACCCGCATGCCGATGAGATGACCCAGATGGCCATGGGCATGATGGGCTTCTGGGTGACTCATCCGAAGACGAAACACCCTTTGATCGAAGAGGTCGACCGTGACTTCTGTTTTCTGCTTAATGCGTATGACATTGAGCCGGGCAGCGCCACGCCGCAGATCATGACCATGCTTGACTTCAATCTCTGGAGCTGGAATAGCCGAATCTTTCCGGGTATTGATTCGTTGAATGTGCGGCTCAACGACCGGGTGCGCATTCGTGTGGGCAATCTCACCATGACCAATCATCCGATCCATCTGCATGGTCATGAGTTTGCGGTGACCGGCACCGATGGGGGGCCCACGCCCAAGGGCAGTCGCTGGATGGAGGTAACCACCGACATTGCGGTGGGCCAGATGCGGCAGATTGAGTTTATTGCCGATGAGGAAGGCGATTGGGCCTTTCACTGTCACAAGAGCCACCACACCATGAATGCCATGGGCCACGATGTGCCCACGATGATTGGGGTGGACCATCGGGGTCTTGCGGCACGCATCACCCGGCACATTCCTGACTACATGGTGATGGGCGAGCGGGGCATGGCTGATATGGCCGAGATGGAAATGCCACTGCCTGCCAATACGGCGCCGATGATGACCGGCCAGGGGCCCTATGGGTCGGTAGAAATGGGCGGTATGTTTAGCATGGTGAAGGTGCGTCGTAATCAGAAGCCGGGCGACTACACCGACCCTGGCTGGTATCCGCAGCCCTCAGGCACCCAGGCGTATCTCTACACCGGCGTGCTTCCGACCGCGCCGCAGGCGCCCACCGCAGCCGCCACATCTGCGCATGGGTCAGTCCATAGCCATGGGGCGGCCCCTACCGCAAAAAATGTTGAAGCGTCTATGGGCGCTAGTCCGCAAGCGGGCTCTGTGGAAGTACGTGTTCGTAAACCGCATCACTCTGGAGGACATCATGGTCACTAATGCTTTTTTACTGAGTGCACGACGCAACGCATCTTCCCACGAGGAATCTCTCTGGCTGGGGCGGCGTGGGCTGTGTGTTGGATTGCGCCTGGGCGCGCATCTGAGGGCGCATCTGGGAGTCCGTCTCGGGTTGGGCCTCTGCCTGGCTCTTCCTCTCGCAGGGGCGGTGGTCGCCCACGGGCCTGCAGGCCATGGACAAGGGGGGCATTCGGGCCATTCTGGGCAATCGGGGCATGCGGCCCCACAGGCAGTTACGAAGACGCAGACCGACTGGGGCATTGCGGGCGATGCAAAGAATGTGTCGCGTACGATTCGCATCGAGATGACCGACGATATGCGGTTTACGCCCGATGCCATCGCGGTGACGCTTGGCGAGACGATTCGATTTGAGGTGGTTAATCGCGGGAAGGTCATGCACGAGATGGTGATCGGAACGCAGAAAGAGCTTGATGCCCATGCGGCCATGATGCTCAAGCACCCCAATATGGAGCACGATGAGCCGTACATGGCCCATGTCTCTCCGGGCGGGGCAGAGCGCCTGGTCTGGCAGTTCAATCGTCCGGGGGAGTTTCAGTTTGCCTGTCTCATTGCGGGCCACTATCAGGCCGGAATGAAGGGTCGCATTACCGTGTCGACGAAGGCCGCAGTGTTGCAGCCCCCCGTGTTGTTGGCGGCCGCGCCGACGGCGGTCGCTCGCGATGCGACTGCGGGCGATGACTGGGCAGTAGCCGAGATTCGCCGCGTCGATGTTGCCAATAAGCGCATGACCTTAAAGCACGGCGAAATCAAGAGCCTGGATATGCCGCCCATGACCATGGTCTTTTATGTGGAGGATGCCGCACTTCTACAGGGCCTCAAAGAGGGCGACTCGGTTCGGGTGCGGGTACGCCTTGAGGGAAAGCGCTATTTAGTAACCGCTGTCGCGCCACTCTAGCGGCCGCCACACCTTCGGTAGACCTTCGCAATCTTGTTACGCTTTGCTTGATGGAGAACTCGACCACACTGGGACAGCAAGAAATCGACAGCCTTGGCTGGCAGTTTGAGCATAGCTATGCGCGGCTTCCCGAAGTCTTCTTTGCTCGGGTGCGGCCCGAGCCGGTCTCTTCCCCCGCCCTGGTGATCTGCAACAGTCGCCTCGCCTCTGAGCTGGGGTTGGATCTCGGGCGCGCCTCTGAGGCCTCTCTGTCCGGGCTCTTTGCGGGGGCACAGCTTCCTTCGGCTGCCGAGCCCATTGCCCAGGCCTATGCGGGCCATCAGTTTGGCCACTTCACCATGCTGGGTGATGGCCGCGCCGTGTTGCTGGGTGAGCAGATGACGCCCACCGGTGTGCGGTACGACCTTCAGTTCAAGGGCTCGGGCCGCACGCCTTTCTCGCGTCGGGGCGATGGACGCGCGGCGTTGGGCCCCATGCTGCGCGAATACCTGATAAGTGAAGCGATGCATGGCCTGGGAATTCCGACCACCCGTAGCCTTGCGGTGGTGGGCACGGGAGACTGGGTCTACCGCGATGGCCCGGAGCCCGGTGCCGTCTTAACCCGTGTCGCGGCGAGCCACCTGCGCGTCGGGAGTTTTCAGTATGCGGCGGGCATCTCCCGACAGAATACCCAAGGCCAGGGGGAGCCCCCCGTGCGCCAGTTGCTGAATTATGCGATTGGCCGACATTACCCAGAGCTGATTGATGCGGAACGTCCCGCCTTGGCGTTCTTGCAGACGGTGATCACAAGACAGGTCTCCCTGCTCGTGCACTGGATGCGGGTGGGTTTCATTCATGGGGTCATGAATACCGACAACATGGCTATCTCTGGGGAGACCATCGACTATGGGCCCTGCGCCTTTATCGACAGTTACCATCCCGATACGGTTTTTAGTTCGATTGACCATGCGGGGCGCTATGCCTTTGGCAACCAGCCTGCCATCGCCCAGTGGAACCTGGCACGGCTTGCCGAGGCGCTTCTCAGCGAGATTGATCCGGATTCTGAAAGATCGATGCAACTGGCGGTTGAATCGATCGAGTCTTTCTCTGAGCGCTATGAGGGGGCCTGGCTGATGATGATGGCCAGAAAAATCGGGCTGGTTGTGACCCCTCCGATAGCAGACGAAGACAAGGCGTTAATTCTCGATCTGCTGCGTTGGATGCAGGAGAATCAGGCCGATTACACCTACACTTTCTGGCGGCTTGGCCAGTCCGATTTTCTGGGAGTTCGTGATGTCGAGGAGGCGCGAGATGGGCAGCCTAGGCCGGAATTCTTGCGGGGGCATCTCTCACCCGATCACGAGTTGAAATTTGATCAACAAGACTTTCGCGCGTGGAAGCGGCGATGGACTGCGCGGATCGGGCCTGACCGGGGTTTTTGGCAGATGGCACGGGGTCTCATGGCGAGAGAAAACCCGGTGACAGTACCGCGCAATGCCCTTGTAGAGGCTGCCTTGCAGGCGGCAGTAGCAGACTGCAATCTGGGGCCATTAGAGAGTCTTTTGGCCCAATCGCGTGACCCTTATCGTTTAACGGATAAGCCTACCACTGCGGTGGTGCCGGGCCCGAGCAGTCCTGGCTATCGCACCTTCTGTGGTACGTGATGCCACCGTACATTCGGTGCGATAACACACATAACGGTCTGTGGCCAGAGACCTATACTCCCGTATGAAAACGAGGAGACACTACGAGACATGCCGAGAGCTGTTTTTTAACTGCGTTGGGGGAGAGTGAGTGGCCTTTGTGGGTACCGCATGTTGAACGCATAGAACGATGTACCGGCGACTTACTCATCCAGCCCGGTGTCGCTGCAAAGCATATGTACTTTCCTATCACCGCCGTAGTATCGCTGACGGTGGATCATGCCGATGGCTCGGGGGTGGATTTCGCGCTTGTGGGCCGCGAGGGTTTTGTTGGATTTTTCCGCTTTCTCCCAAAGCCGGTGGTTCTGGGTAGCGCGACCGTACAGTGTCCGGGAACGCTTTATCGCGTGCAGGCTGATATTGCATTGGCCTTTTTCGATCGCTCAGTCGCCTTTCGCCGCCTGCTCATGGAATACATGCAGACGCTTGTGGTTGAGGCTGCGCAGAATTCGTCGTGCTATCGGCATCATTCGATTGAACAGCAGCTCTGCCGTTCGTTACTGACATACATGGATCGTCAGCAGTCTCAACAACTCCACCTTACGCATGAGATGCTCGCTAGGAGCCTTGGTGTACGTCGAGAGGGCGTTACCTTGGCCGCAAGACGGCTGAGTGACCTTGGGATGATTCGAAATACCAGGGGCAGTATTGAAATCCTCTCTCCGATGGGTCTCAAGTCGCGTAGCTGCGAGTGTTACCACGTACTCATGGAGATGCGGCATACCTCTTTTGTCCCTCCTAGAAGTCCTTTCGCGTAGACTGGTGCGCATGCTCAGTGAAATTAAAGACCTCTACGAAAAATTTTCTGCCTTACAGCAAGAGTTCGATGCGCTGCGTACGCAACAATCGTCCTTACAGTCTCGCTATGTGGCGTCGTTAAGTACATTGCGAACCCTCACCGAGAGCGCTGCTGAGGCAGCGCGTCGTGCGGCACTGTCGGCACAGCGTTCTGCGGATGCGGCGGAGCGTTCTGCTACGGCCGCTCAGACGGCGGTCTCGCGGGATGTTATCGAGGCAGCCAACGCGGCAGCAACCGCTGCGGAATTGTCGGCACAGGCAGCCATTGAGGCGGCTGCCGCGGCCTCGGCTGCTGCTGCCGCTGCTGCTGCTGCCGTTGCCCACCAGGCGGAGGAGGCCTGTGCGAAAGCCTCTCAGGAGGCAGCAGAGGCCACTCGAGCGGCTACCGAGGCGGCAACCCAGGCCGTAAAGATGTCTAATCTTGCATCACAGGCGGTTCGAAAGGCGCGTCCCTAGAGGCTGACTGTCTGCCGGTCGTTGATACACGAGACCCCTCGAAATTTTGTGCGATTCCGCACGGAAGAACTTTTCGTTTTCCCTCACATTTTCATTGCGTTACTGATTATTTTTGAAAATGACGTGAAGTATTTAAAGGGGGGGGTATGCCGTCAGAACGAGCAGGGGTGTTGGATGGTCCATTGTCGCGTTTTTCGTATGAATTACGACAGGCTCTCATTCGTCGGTATGGGCGAATTCCCTCCGCACCTTTCGTAGCACGAGAGTTCAATCTACGTCACAACGGGGCCCGTACCATCTCTTCCGAAAGCGTTCGTCGTTGGCTACAGGGTGCGTGTCTTCCTCATATTGATCGCCTGCAGACAATTTCAGACTGGCTCGGCGTGCGGATGGACAGCGTTTTTCTGGCAGATGAGAGGCTTGAAGATTCACCGGTGGAGGTCATAACTAGCCATCCACATTCCCAAGGTACCCCGTTGCTGTCAGAGGAACAGCGCCGTGGTATCAAACGATTACTCATGTCGCTCTATCCTGAACTTGACCTAGATTCCCTGACGCAGGCATTTTTTCCAGGCCCAGAGCAGGGAGTCCTCTTCCCTCATCGCTCTGGAAAGCCCCGATGATGGACTGCACCATTCTCTCTCCTCGAACCCTTTGATGGCGTTTCGTGCAAATGCCGGGTGGGTTTCTGGTCGATGGCGTGCTTGAGCAGTCGTGCATTCTGCTCCTGCCAGTGGTGTAGCGCCTCTTTTGTTTCGGCGCCCATCTGGCGTTGCATAGCGATCATGGCCTCAAGCGCCTGTTGAAACCAGAGGGTCTGTAATTTAATAAAAAAGAGTGGCAGGCTGGTTGCAGAGCTCAGCATAGCCTCCGGGTTTTTTATTTGATCAATAGCCTGTTGGCTTACTGATTTGATGGCGGTCCGCTGGTCTTCGATATCGTCACGCATCAGGCGCACAAAGTCGGTTGACTGCTTTTGCGCAGCATCTTTAATGAAGCCTGCCCATTGTTGGTTTACGCGACTTAAGGTGGATACGGCATCAAGGATCGGGTTCATGGCAATACCTTTCTTATAGAAAAGAGCGCGGTTATTGGGGGGGAGGCACTTTGTGGATGCTGATCTTGATGAGATCTTTGATCAGGTCGCGCTCCGCAGGGGGCAGCTGGAGGATCATGTGTATGAGTTCGTCATCAGATCGCGCGTGTCCATTTGGACGAGCGTTCTCCGCGGGCTGCGCGGGTGATCGATCATCGGGGGTGTCCGGTATGGCGGCGCTATGTAACAAACCATTGGTCTCAGGTCGCCCACTCTGACCGTTTGTAAACCATTGCTTCGATGTCTCTGGAATACGATGTGACGCGAAGCTCCCCATGCCGTTGCGGTTGGCGGTAAGCGCTTTGTTGAAGTCAAGGTCTAGCCAGTTCACCAGAATGCGTAACCGCTCCTCTTCGGGCAGGCAGACCCCGCGAAGCCAGCGCCGTGCACTCTCCCCCGAAATCGGTGTGGTGTCATAGGCACGTAGGTTGAATTCACGCGCTAGGACAGCGGCCGAAGGCAGCCTCCCGTAGCGCGCCTTGAGACTGCTGCGCAGAAGCGCAGAGAAGTTTTCTTTCACGTCGTTGGTCTTAAGCATAGTGACGACACGATAAGCAGTCGCTTGAGTCGCTTGAACAACTTATGCGTGCAGACGATGTGGGCTGATCAGTTAATCCCACATTCTTCGTGCCCGAGTCTCCCTCGTGTCTTTCGCACGCGATCTCCACACACAGTGTTGGCGATGTTGATGGCCTCTGATAGACCCTTCACAAACCTTTGAGCGCGCAGGTATCAGAGGCTGGGTCTGCAGGCTGATAAACGTTGAATACCTTAGGAGATATTGTATGAGTGCACGGCTACTAGAT
Source organism: Pseudomonadota bacterium (assembly GCA_041175005.1). Lineage (GTDB taxonomy): Bacteria > Pseudomonadota > Gammaproteobacteria > Burkholderiales > Burkholderiaceae_A > Hahnella. The sequence goes on along the minus strand of JBEDFV010000036.1, from coordinate 1,748 downwards.
TTGTCTCGAGCGATTCTTACCTCGGGAGACCTCACCGGAAAGACAGACGATCAGCGAGGCGTACTCTGCCTTGCCCTAGAAGATGGCACAGTCGTCTATGTTGCAAAACCCAACCAGACGCTGAAGTATGCGGAAGGCATACGGCGTTGGCCCGTACTGGTTCACAGCCATCAAGCCAGTACCTATGTCGGGTCTTTCGTAGGCTCTGAAGACGCGATTGCGTCGACAGAGACACGCACCGGTCTGATTCGTACAGACCATATTCCCCGTGTCTCTATTGATGGCTTCTCGTACCTCGAATTTCGGCTATATGGGAATCGTCGGTCCGACGCCCAGGTAAAAACCACCCTCAGTGCTTTTCAGCTCTTTGGCGCTGACACCCGGGTGGATAACCCTCTGAGCGATGCACACCTTTTGTACTCCATGGCCACACAGAAACTCAACAGCGTGGTGGATTTCTGGGACAAGACCATTGATGAGGGCCTCTGGGATGTGGTGCTGCTTGTTCCCGATTTTTATCTCAAGAATGATCCGGTATTTCTCTACTTCAATGTCACGCTACACCATATTCAGCGTGACATTCAGGCGGCACTCGCGAGCCCATCGGTCCTTACCAAACCCACCTGGTCACAAGCCAGTGTGACAACGGGATTTAAGACGAGACCTGCCGCTGCGCAGTCTCCACTCGATACGAGTAACGGTGCTCGTCAATCGCACAACGGTGTTGGAGCACATCCTCGCAAGATCGACAGAATGGTCCATGAGCCTGATGCCGAGGAAATTGTTCTCTATTCGGGCTCTTCGCAGATGGGAGGCAGTCGCTCCCGTCGTTTTCTTGTAACCAAATCGGAGAAAGATATGTCTAAGTTCTTGGAAATTTCAAAGCGCTTTATGCGGGACGAATCGGGGGTGACAGCCATTGAGTATGGGCTTATTGCTTCCATTATTGCAGTGGGTCTTGCAACAGCTCTGCCGGCGGTGGCAACTGCCATATCAACGGCATTCTCCACAATCGTGGACGCCATGTGAGCCTAGGGTAGAGAACTTTTTTCTTCCCTGAACCTAGCGTTTGACCATTACCGCTGAACTCGGCCAAATGCTAGGTTCTCTTACCGCCTACAGCGTTGCCTTTCTTACGCTGCTTTTCTCTGCGGCGGTCTCTGATCTCCGGTACCGAATCATTCCAAATACGTTGGTGCTCTTGGGGGTGGGCCTTGCGCTCGGGCTTTCTCTTATACACCCAGACTTTACGTTTCTCGAGAGTCTGTTGGGAGCCCTTACCGGCTTTATTGTCTTCTTGCCCTTCTATTTGATGCGGTGGCTGGGCGGGGGCGATGTGAAGCTCATCTCGTTGGTCGGAGCCTCGGCGGGATACACCCATCTCTTCTGGCTTGTACCTCTCATTGCAGCAATAGGTGGGCTCGTTGCACTCGCCACCCTGTACTACAACCGGCAATACCAGACCGAGCATCAGCTGCCTTATGCGGTACCCATCTTTCTTGGGTCTTGTGCGGGTCTCGCGCTTTCCTGATGGCTCTCCATGCTGGGCTATCCATGACCCGTCCTCCGCAATTCCTCTCTCTATTCTGAAAGGTCTTTATGAATCGGACGCAGACATTCCTTGCGCTGCTCTTCTCTGTGTTGGCCGGTGTGGTGGCTGTGGGATATGCCACCTTGTCCTTGCAGGCCGCTAACGCGACACCCACCCGACCGATCCTGACCGCTACCCAGGATATTCCTCCTGGGGT
>JBEDFV010000035.1:0-6263 GCA_041175005.1 Pseudomonadota bacterium | reverse complement strand
GATCTATACGACGCAAAGCGGAACAACCATAACCGGGTAAATCATCGATTTGTCCTACACTTCCATGGTTATGTACAAACTCGGGAATGTCAACTATTCGATTGCTTAAGGGCCTTTTTCATCGCTGGAGAGTCCTGCATCCCAACCTCCGGCTCTCCCTGGTCTGCGGTATTGCCGCCGGGGTAGTGGCCGTGCTCGAGATGCTCGGGGTGATCCGATACCCCTCAAAAGAGATCGAAATCATTTCTCCCCGGCCAGGGGTCTTGTCCCAGGTGTCTGGGACAACGAACGTCTAGGGCTCCCCCTCAAGTTCCCTCTGGGTTGTCCGATTCTCACGACAAGCGAGGGTCAGGTTCTGGCCTCGTACAACTCATACGGGAGTCTTTAGCATGGCATCACGTCTGCGAGGAATGGCGCTGGCCCTTTCCAGCTGCGCCCTGGCCGGTTGTGCCTCAGTGATTGATTCGCATCACCAGTCCGTCACCGTCTTTGCCGCCTGCGAGGGACGACAGGTGCCGCATGTGGCCTGCAACCTTGAAAACGACAAAGGGCGCTGGTTTGTGCAGACGCCAGGGTCTATGACCCTGAAGAAGTCTTTCGGGGATCTGGGGGTCGCCTGCCGCGCAGCCAATGGCGCGACCGCTGTGGGCATCTTTAGCTCGTCGGCGACCAATCCGATTTACGGCAATGTCGTAAATGTTGGTGTGGGCGGCTGGGGCGGGTCGACAGTCACCTCCGTGGGTTCTGCCTCCACCGTAGCGGCCGTTGGGGCGGGTGCCGCAGTGGCGGCCTTGAGCCTCACCGTGGACTCGCTCACAGGGGCGGGCTTTGAGTATCCCCAGACCCTCGTGGTGGAGTTTTCTGCACCCTGTCCCCGGTAATAGAGGGGGGGCAACGGCGGGCGTGCATAGGCCCGCCAGAGGGTGTGATACCTTAAGGCGCTATGGATAAACCTGCGCCTCCTGCTCCCGCAACCCAGTGGTACAGCACCTTTACGGTCGGTTACAGCGACTCTGAAGACCGTGTGTGGATCCGCCTGTCTTCGCCCGAGGGTGATGTTCGGATGTGGATCACCAGACGGTTCATGTCCCTTATTCTGCAGAAGTCGTTTGGTCTTCTCTCCGGGGGGCTGTCGCCAGAGCAGGCTGCGGCCCAGCATGAGCAGTGCGTGGCCGATCTGCGTGCCAATGGCAGCGGGGTGCCATCGCCTGAGTTTGACCCCGGACTCCAAAACAAGAATCTCGGGCTCGTCGCCACGGTGCACCTGAATTGCCAGGCAGGTGTCATGTCGTGGGTCTTCGAAAGCGCGGCCGACTCGGTGGGTTTTCGGTGCGACATTGCGTCAGCCCACCAGGTGCTCGAAGCACTCTTTATGCGCCAGCAGCAGTCTGGCTGGGCCATTGCCGCCCCCTGGGTTCTTCCGAGTTCTCACGATTTGGGCAAGGCCGCCGCGGGGGCGCCCGCCCAGGCCAGTGCGGGTGCGACCGGTCAGGCCTGAGGTATCAGGCCTGCGGTTCGAGTCTTAAGAGCCTGCCTTCTGCGTCATCGGTGAGCAGATACACGAGTCCATCGTTGCCCACCCGTACATCACGAATGCGTCCCAGCTGCTGGGTAAGTAGTCGTTCTTCCCCAACTACGCGGTTGCCCTGAAGCCGCAGGCGCACGAGCGTCTGGCCACGAAGGGCGCCCATAAAGAGGCTCCCCTGCCACTGCGGAAAGGCCTCCCCCTCATAGAAGGCAAGCCCCGAGGGTGCGATCGACGGCACCCAGATATGGATGGGCTGCTCGAGTCCTGCCTTCACCTGGCCTTCGCCGATGCGACTACCCGTTACGTAGTTCACGCCATAGGTAATGGTGGGCCAGCCATAGTTGCGGCCCAGCCGCACGATGTTTAGTTCGTCACCACCCTGTGGACCATGCTCGTGGGCCCAGAGCTCGCCCGTGGCGGGATTAATCGCTGCGCCTTGAATGTTGCGGTGGCCACGGCTGAAAATCTCTGAGGGAATTTCGGTCTGTCCCACAAAGGGGTTGTCTTGTGGAATACGGCCGTCGTCGTGCAGTCGGATCACGGCACCCGCATGGTCATTGATGCTCTGGGCGCGGTCTTCATCCCCACGATCGCCAAGTGTGAGAAAGACATACCCACGACCGTCGAGCACAATGCGCCCGCCAAAGTGGCGCCCCCCGCGTGACCGCGGGTGCATGGCAAAGAGCCGCTCAATATCCACAAGACTACCGCCCGCGATACGCCCCCGTATAAGGCTTGTACCGGCTGCTGCCAGACGCCCGGAGAGGGGCGCCTCGGCAAAGGCCAGATAGACCCAGCCGTTTTGACGGTAGCGCGGATGTACCGCGACATCGAAGAGCCCAGCCTGGCCGCCCGTGAAGACAGGGGGGAGGCCTTTGACCGGAACCGGATCCAGGGTGAAGTCTCTGCTGATGCGACGAAGCTGGCCATCGCGTTCGGTGACCAGTAGCTCGCCCGTTGGAAGCCAGGCCATCGACCAGGGCTGATTAAGGCCGGTGACAAGCGTACGGACCACAAAACCCTTCTGGCCTACCTCGCGCGCGAGATCCTTTGACTGGCTGGGTAGGGCAGGCGTGGTCTGGGCCTGTGTGGACCGCGCAAAGGCGGGGAGCAGCGCCAGAGCGCCTGCGCCCGAGAAGCCCTGAAGTAGTCGACGACGGTGCTGTGGGCGCTGCATGAACGTCAGCCCCTTTCCTGCCATGGACCGCTAGCCAAGCGACTCGGACAGATGTACCAGGGTCTGCCCCCGCGCGCGGGCGGCGGTCTGCTGATGCCAGGCGGGTCTGCGCCAACAGTTAAAGCCATGATCGACTCCAGGATGCACGATCACCCGAATGTTGTCCCGCCCTTTAAATGCCTGGCGGGTCTTCTCTACTGCGGCAGCCGAAATGTAGCTGTCTTTCTCTGCGAAATGGAACAAGACCGGGCAGGAGATATCGGGCACCATCTGCAGGCGTTGGTCGATTCCCCCACCGTAGTAGCAGACAGCCGTGTCGATACCAGCCCGGGCAGCTGCCACGAAGGACAACATGCCCCCCATGCAGAAGCCCACAGAGCCCACGCGGCCGGTACAGGAGTCTTCATGGCGCAGGGCCTCTACCGCCCGCTGCAGGTCGGTTGCTGCGAGGTCGACATTCAGGCTACCCAAGAGCGCCAGGCCCCGCTCAAAGCCCGCGGCATCGTATGCCAGGTCAACCCGTGGGGCCTCTCGCCAGAAGATATCGGGTGCAATCACCACAAAGCCGTCTGCGGCATACTGCCGCGCCACGGCTTGAATATGCTCATTGACCCCGAAGATTTCCTGAATGAGCAGGAGGCCTGGGCCTCGGCCTGTCTCAGGTTGGCAGACGTAGGCATCAAAGCTGCGCCCATCGGCGCTGGGAACGGAAATCCATTTGCTGGTCATACAAGAACCCTCCAAGTCAGAAAGGAACCTATTTCTTGCCATGAACACTGCAGCCACCAACACGATCACCACCAGACCATTGCCTCAGCCCTGCAGTCCAGGGCCGCTCAGGCAAGGTCACCGCAACAGCGACTATATTGACACGATCGGCGGGCGTCTGTCGCCCATGGCCCTCTGCGCGGCCCTCGGCATGGCCCTGCTGGTCTTTTTTGCCCCGGGCTTGCAGGCCCAGACGAGCCCAGCAACCGGCGCCTTGGAGCCGCAGCAGGCCGTCGGCAATTTGCTCTTCGATGCGCATGAGGTCTCGGTGGGTACGGTGCGCCGCTTTGCCCAGGCCACGGGTTTTATAAGCCGTGCGGAGCGGGAGGGGGGCGGTTATATCTATGAATCGGGCTGGACGAAGAAGGCCGGCTGGTCATGGAAGGCGCCTTTCGGGCGGGCCGCCCGGGACAACGAGCCCGCAGTACACCTGACCTTTGACGAGGCCCAGGCCGTCTGCCGACACTTTGGAAAACGTCTGCCGACCGATGCGGAGTGGACGGGCGCCGCCTATCGGGAGCAACGGCCCAGGCCCCCTGCGGGCTTTCAGACGGGCCAGCGCTACCCCTTTCCCAATGGCGCATCGGCCCGCCAGAGCCATTGTCTAGAGGGCTGTGGCCGCTACGATGGGCAGGCCCCTTCCGGTAGCCTCAGCCGCGGGGTCGGGCATGTGCTGGTGGCCACCACGCCGGCCGGTGTCAACGGGCTCCACGAGATGGGTGGAAATGTCTGGGAGTGGGTCGATACGGGATCGGGCCAGGACCGCGTCACCCGCGGTGCTTCCTGGTGGTATGGCCCCGAACGCCAGCGTGAGGACGACGTGGCGACCAAGCCCATGGACACCCGGGTGGCGTATATTGGATTTCGTTGCGTACAAGAAAAACGATAAGGCGATTTCTCCTTTACGAATGGGTGTCTGATGGCAGTGTTGTTCTCTCAACTCGCAGGCTGGAAGCGCCTGCTGCTGGTTGCGCTGGTGGTGGTCGCGGGTCTGGTGGTCTGGCGTTGGTCGCAGCCGCCTGCAGTACAGACGAGCCCCGTGGTCTCGGTCTTTCCGTCGCAGGCCTTGTCGGTACTTAATGCCAGTGGCTATGTGGTGGCCCAAAGAAAGGCAGCGGTCTCCACCAAGGCGAGCGGCAGGCTTGAATGGCTCGGGGTCACCGAGGGCTCGCGGGTCGAGCAGGGCGCATTGATTGCGCGTCTGGAGAGCAACGAGCTCCAAGCACAGCTGGGGCAGGCGCGTGCCCAGGTGGGGCTTGCCGAGGCCGAGCTTGCCGACGCACAGCGTGCCTATGAGCGTGCCCAGTCCCTGCTTGCCAAGGCCTACATCTCGCAGTCCGCCTTTGATGCTGCGTTGGCCCGCTTCGATAAGGCGCGGGCCCAGCTACGTGCCGCCCAGGCAGGTCAGCAGGTGGCGGTCGCCGCCCTTGGGCAGGCCGAGATTCGGGCCCCGTTTACCGGGGTGGTACTCACCAAGAACGCCAATGTGGGCGACAACATCACCCCCTTCTCATCAGCGGCCGATACCAAGGGGGCGGTGGTGATGATGGCCGACATGAGTACGCTAGAGGTTGAGGCCGATGTCTCCGAGTCGAGCATGGCGAAGATTCGTATCGGGCAGCCTGTGGAAATTGGGCTTGATGGCCTGCCCAACGAACGGTTTGAAGGCCGCGTTGTCCGCATGGTGCCCACCATCGATCGGGCCAAGGCCACGCGACTGATCAAGATTCAGTTTTTGGAGATCGACGACCGTGTCTTGCCTGATATGTCGGCCAAGGTGGCCTTCCTGGAGCGGCGTCTAAGCCCCGCCGAGCGGTCTCCTATGGTGGCTGTGAATCGTGCGGCCGTGACCCAGAGGCAGGGGCGCTGGGTTGTCTTCGTAGTGGAAGAGGGCAGGGCTAGGTCCGTAGATCTGGGGCTGTCCGCGTCCCCCGCCACGGACCTTGTGCCCGCTCCTATGTTGGCGGTGGGTCAGCGGGTGGTCTTGAGGCCCCCCGAGGACCTGTCTCATGGCGATCGGGTGGCCTCCGACATGGCAGCGGCTGAGGCCCGTGAGGGGACTGCTGGCCGCTAGCCTCGCCTGCCCGCCTCTCTTGCTCAGAGTTCATTTATGCCTGCCTTTATCGAGATAGACCATCTCAGCAAGTCCTATCGTCGGGGCGACACCACCGTGCAGGTACTCGACGGACTCAGTCTCTCGGTTCAGAAGGGTGACTTTCTTGCCCTGATGGGCCCGTCGGGCTCAGGAAAGAGCACCCTGCTCAACCTCATTGCCGGTATCGATCGGCCCAGCTCGGGCAGTATTCGTGTCAATGGCGTGGAGATTGGCGGCCTCTCCGATGCAGAACTCGCCCAGTGGCGCGCGCAGAACGTGGGCTTTATCTTTCAGTTCTATAACCTCATTCCGGTGCTTACCGCCTATGAGAATGTGGAGCTGCCGTTGCAACTCACCCGCCTCACTTCGGCAGAGCGTCGGGTGCGGGTGGAGCGTGGCCTGGCGGCCGTGGGTCTGGCCGACCGTATGACGCACACACCCAATGAGCTCTCTGGTGGTCAGCAGCAACGGGTAGCGATTGCCCGCGCCCTGGTGACCAACCCGTCGCTCATCGTGGCCGATGAGCCCACGGGGGATCTCGACCGCGTGTCGGCAGAAGAGATTCTCGTCATGCTTGAGCGACTCAATCGTGAGGAGGGCAAGACCATTCTCATGGTGACCCACGATCCGAAGGCAGCAGACCATGCGCGGGCGATCGTGCATCTGGAGAAGGGACGGCTCGAAGATGCTCGTCG
>JBEDFV010000034.1:0-6476 GCA_041175005.1 Pseudomonadota bacterium | reverse complement strand
ACCGAGTTGCGCATGATCATGCCCATGAGGGCAATGACCCCAAGCATGGCCACAAAGCCAAAGGGTCGCTGCAGCACGAGTAAGGCGAGTGCGACGCCACTGATGCCTAAGGGCGCTGTGGCCAAGACCATGAGGCTGCGTGGCGTGCTCTGCAGTTGCAGCACCAGGAGCGTGAAGGTAAGGAAGAACATGATCGGCATGCCGGCAAAGATTGAGGCCTGACCCTTGCTGCTTTCTTCTACCGTGCCCCCGATCTCAAGCCGCACGCCGGCGGGCAGCTGGGCCGCCACAGGCGCAAGCATGGCCTGCAATTCGAGTGCCACCGAGGCGCCTTGACGATGGGTGCTCACATCCGACTGCAGAGTCAGCGCATAGTGACGGTCTTTGCGCCAGACCATGGCGGGCTCCCAGACGAGCGTAATGGCGGCAAACTTCTCAAGGGCCACCAGGCTATTGTTGGCGGTGGGTACCAGCAGGCCTTTGAGATCCGCCAGGTTCTCGCGCTCCTGCGCAGGCAGCCGCATCTCAATGGGCAGGAGCTTATCGTCTTCCCGGTATTCCCCCACCACCACGCCTGAGAAACGGGCCTCCAGCGTGCGTGCAAGAGAGGCGGGGCCAATACCCAACTCACGGGCGCGGGCGAGGTCTACTGCAATACGGGCAGTAGGTCTGAGCTCGTTCCAGTTGTCATGCAGACCCCGAACATCGGGGTGTGTGGCCATGACGGCCCGTACCTGTGTGGCGGCCTGCATGAGAATCTCCGGTCGGTCGCCCACGAGGCGAAACTGCACGGGATAGGGTACCGGGGGCCCATTGGGAAGAAGCTTCACGCGAATACGGGCCTCTGGGGCCACTGCGGGTACCCGTGCCAGGAGGGTCTCGACGATCTCCTCACGGACTGCCCCGGGCTTTGGCTGAATAATGAATTGCGCCACATTAGACTGGGGAAAAATAATGTCTAAGGGCAGGAAGAAACGCGGCGCGCCTGAGCCTACCCAGGCATTGATGGTGTCAATACCGTCAACCTTGCGCGCCTCTGCCTCGATGCGCTGGACGGCGTCTTCGGTAGCCGCCATGCTCGCGCCTTCGGCCAGATAGACGTCAATTAAGATCTCTGGCCGTGACGAGTCGGGGAAGAACTGCTGCTCCACCTTCCCCATGCCCACGATACCGAGCACGAAGGTGAGCAGCGTTGCCGCCAGTGTCTTCCACGGATTTTCCACACACCAACGCACGCTGGCCCGAAAGCGGCGATAGAACGGACCGTCGAAGAGCTCCGCATGGCCAGACGTGGGGGGCGGCTTTAAGAGCCAGACCCCGAGCATCGGTACGAATAAGACAGAGACCAGCCAAGAGACCAAAAGCGCAGCCGCCGTGACAGCAAATATCGCGAAGGTGTATTCGCCCACGGTGGACTTCGCCATGCCGATGGGCAGGAATCCGACTGCGGTAATAAGGGTGCCCGTGAGCATAGGAATCGCGGTGAGATCAAAGGCGGCCGAGGCGGCGTCGATCTTCTTCTGTCCCTCTTCGAGCTTGCGGATCATCATCTCCACCACAATGATCGCGTCATCGACCAGGAGCCCCAGGGCAATGATGAGCGAGCCTAAGGAGATCTTGTGGATGCCCACCCCCCAGAGGTCCATGATCAAGAAGGTCACGGCCAAGACCAGCGGAATGCTAATGGCCACTATGAGACCGGGGCGGGGATCAATGCGTAGGGGGTCCTTGTGCAGACCCAGGGCCAGTAGGCTCACCCCCAGCACAATGGCAATGGCCTCTGCCAGGACAATCAGAAATTCTGAGACCGACGCGCCCACGACGGCCGGCTGGTCTTGGATCTGTCTGAACGCGACGCCCAGCGGCAGCTGGGTACGAATCTGTGCATCTGCCTCTGCAAGCGATTTGCCAAGCAGAATAATGTTGCCGCCCTTCTGCATGGAAATGCCCAGGGCGACGACCTGCTCGCCATCGAGCCGTACCTTTGGCGTTGGGGGATCGACCGTGCCACGACGAATTTCGCCCAGATCCCCAAGCCTAAGCTGCAGGCCGCCTGCGCGGATTGGCATGTTGGCCAGATCGTCGACTGAGGAGAACTGTCCGTCTACCCGCAGGGGAATGGCATAGGCAGGCGTCTGCAGATCGCCCGCCTCGACCACCGCATTCTGCTCGCTGATTTGCTGACCTACGGCTGCGGCGGAGAGTCCGTAGCGTGCCAGTTGACTGCGCGAGAGCTCGATATAAATGCGCTCCTGCTGCAGGCCAAAGACATCGACCTTCCCCACATCCTTGATCTTCAAGAGTTCGGCACGCACCATGCGCGTGAGATCGGTGATGGCCGCCTGCGAATAGCCCGGCGCCGAGAGAGCGTAGATCACCCCATAGGTATCGCCGAAGTCGTCGTTGAAGAACGGGCCCTGTACGCCTTGCGGAAGGGTGTGGGCCATATCCGTCATTTTTTTACGGACCGCGTAGAAACGGTCGGGGACTTCTCTGGGGTCAAAGTCGTCCTTGACCTGATAGAGCACTGTCGTCTGACCAGGCTTTGAGAAGCTCACAATCTTCTCGGTGTTGGGGACCTCTTGCAGAATGCGTTCGAGCCGGTCGGCCACCTGATCTGCCATCTGCATGGCCGTGGCGCCCGGCCACTGGGCCTGCACGGTCATGACCCGGAAATTAAACGGAGGGTCTTCGTCCTGGCCCAGATTGAAGTAGCTCATCACCCCCAGAATTAAGAGGGAGACCATCAGGTAACGCATCAGCGCGGGCCGACCAATGGCCCAGCGCGAGAGATTGAAGTGTCGAGACATAGGGAGGCGCAGAGACGTCAGAGAGAGGGTGCGGCACTCGCCTTACGGCGAGACGCGCACGATCTGTTTTGTGGTGAGCAGATGGGCGCCCACCGCGACGATCTGCTCGCCGGGGTGCAGCCCCTCACGCACCTGGATGCGTTGGCCGTCGGTCTGGCCGACCGTTACCGCCTGTGCCCGGGTCTCCCACTGGCCGTCGGTACGAAGCTCAACCACCATGACCGTGGTGCCATCAACGATTGCTGTGAGAGGCACCCAGAGCGGGCCTCCAGCCGCCTGTGCGAATGCAGACGGAGTGCCGTTGGCAGCCGCTACGGGCAATCGGGCGGGGCCTGCCTGCGGGAGTGCACGTTGCGGTGTCAGGCGTGCAAGCAGGGTGCCTGCCTCAATGGCCTGGCCCGATCGCACCGATAGCTGGTCTACTCGTGCATCGGCAAGGGCTCGCACGCTATAGAGTCCCAGACGATCAAGGCTTGCCTCATACTGCGCGCGGGCCAGTGTGAGCATGGTCTGTCGACGCTCCCACTCTGCCTGAGAAATAAAGGACTGGTCACGCAGGCGGGTGTAGCGGGCGAAGTCGGCCTCGGCGGTGGCAAGTTCTGCCTTCGCGGCCTGAATCTGCACCTGTGCGGCCGAGTCTGCGAGCCGGGCATCACGCGGATTGATGCGCGCGAGTGCCTGACCCGCACGCACGGTCTCGCCTGCCGCGGTCAGCACCTCGACAACTTCTCCGCTGAGTTCTGCTCGCACCACCCGCAGACGGTCCTCTGTCGGTGCCGGCTGGGTTGTCCCAGGAGCCGCGTCAGAGCGCTCGGAGACCGTAATGATTTTGACAAGCGGCGGGAGCGCCGGTGCCACTTTCTTTTCGCCGCAGCCCACGAGGAGAACGGACAGGGCAAGGCTGATCCCGGTGGCGTACAGGCCATGTCTGCTTCTCATGGGACTACTCCCCCCGAGGGGGCTGCTTACGGCCCACCACATAGCCACAGAGAAAACCCACTACAAAAATCACAATCCAGCCAATGACCATTGCCTGCCTTTTTTCGTTGAGAGGAATTATTGTTATGGCACCACTAGCCTAGGAATTCGGGGGGCCGCTTCTTGACCCATTCAATAAACTTGGCCACCTCAGGGTGACTCCGAAGCAATTCCCAGGTGTTGTATTGTCGCGCAAGTTCGCGTGGCTTGAGGGCCTGATGGATCTTCAGATGGCAGACCTTGTGCAGCTGAAACTTCTCGCGTCCGCCCTGTGACCGGGGTGTGAGATGGTGCTCATCGACGGTAGGGCCCGGAATCATGATGCGGTCGCAGAGTGGGCAGTGCAGATCTTCTTCGGGCAGAATCTGACCGCCGAAGGCGTCTTGGCCTTCTTTCCAGCGGAGGGATCGTTTTGCAACCATGGCGCAATCATAGTCGTACAGCATGAATCTGCTTGAATCGTTGGCTGCAGGCCTTGGCCTTCTGGGGGTTTTGCTGGGGCTTGCCCAGAGGCCAGGCGTCTGGATGCTCTGGGTGGCCTCGAGCGCCATCTATCTTCTGATCTACGCGGACGTGGCGCTCTGGGGTCAGGTGGGCCTCATGGTTGTATTTATTGCACTCTCGTTCTGGGGCCTCTGGCGTTGGCGGGCGCAGGCTCATGCGCAGGAAACACAGCCCCGCTGGCATGGTGTCTGTGGATTGCGACGGGTGGTCCTCATGGGCGTAGCGCTCTGGCTCGTCTTGGGGGTGGCCTTGGGGCGAACCGAGAACCCGCATGCCTGGCTCGACGCCTGGGTCACCGCCACGAGCCTTCAGGCCATGTGGCTAATGGCCCAACGCCGGCTCGACTGCTGGGTCTTCTGGGCCGTCGCAAATGGGTCGGCGGTCATTCTTTTTGCACAACAAGGGCTTTGGGCTACTACGGTGCTTTACGCAGTGCAGACGGGGCTTTCTTTTCTTGGTCTTCAGCGCTGGCGGCAGTCCATTCCTTCTACCGTGGCATGACGAAAGAGACAGTCTCTGGTCGAGAAGACCCAGGTGGTGAGGCGGCCCGCCCCGTGCGTCGTGTCGCGGTAATTGGCGCGGAGTGCACAGGCAAGACCACTCTCTGTCGGGTCCTTGCCCAGCAGCTTCCAGGGGTGGCGTTTCCAGAGCCGCTGCGGCTCTGGGTCGCGCAGAAAGGGGCGCCTCCGAGTCGACCCGAGCAGCAGACCTTGATTGACATGCAGTACGAGGCGGAGGCGAAGGGGGCGCAGCAGGCGATTGCCTTAGGCATGTCCTGGGTCCTCTGCGACTCGGCGCCCTTAGTGACAGCGGTCTACAGTGAGGTCTATTACGGTGACCCTGGTCTTTACGAGCTGGCCTTTGCCCATCATGCGCAGTGTTATGAGGCAACACTGGTCTGCGACACAGACCTTCCCTGGGCGGCAGATCCGGGGCAACGGGATGGCCCTGCCTTCAGAAGTAACACCCATGCGGTTCTGCTGCAAAGGCTAGAAGACCATGGCCTCGCCTATTGCATGGTACGGGGCCATGGGCCCGAACGGGCACGGCTTGCACAAGACTTCTTGGCCAGAGTAGACTCTCGCCATCGCTAGGGGTCCCGACATGTCAGACAGGGTGTGCGTCTGATCTCTCTACGGAGAGCGGGTGAGAAAGACCCTTTGAACCTGATCGAGTTAAGACTTGCGCAGGGAAGCGTCGAGAAGTGTCTCATCTGAAGCCCTCGCAAACATGGGTTTTGGCGGGCCTGGCCTTCTCGCTGCCTCTCTGCTTTTTTGAAAGAGGCTGCCCATGACTACTGCTGTTTCCCCCTTCGTGAAATCTCCGGCTGGCTGTCTCGAAACGCGCGGTAGGCGTACCTCAGAGGTGGCAAAAAGAAGCCATTCGGCAACGCCCTCGGTATTGGCCCTTGCGGTGCTTACCAGCCTCGTACAGGGTGCTGCCCATGCGCAGGCGGTCTCAACGGTCTCGGTCTTACCGGCCGTGGTCGTGACCGAAACCCCAGAGTCTGTGCTGGCCCCACGGGGTGTGTCGCTGCCCACCGGCGCTGATGAGGTGCCGTGGCTCATGCAGAGTCTCTCCTCTTCGGTCGTCACGCAAGAGCAGATCACCCAGACCGGTGGCGGCCGACTCACCGAGGCCCTGCGGTTTGACGCCTCTGTCGATGCGAACTACAGCCCCTTGGGCTACTACGAGAGCTTTCAGGTGCGGGGCTTTCCTGTGGACCCGGTCTTTGGTTTCCGGGTGAACGGGGTGCCCGTCGTGGGCGAGACCCCGATATTTATGGGTAACAAGCAACAGGTGGAAGTTGTTCGCGGCCCTGCGGGACTGCAGGGCGCACCGGGCGCTGGCGGGGGGCTGATTCATCTGGTTACAAAACGGCCCGAGGTCACGCGGCGCGTGGGAATCACCGCAGAGCAACGTAGTTCTCTGGGGGTGGCTGCGGACATTGGCGTTGCTGATGCGCAGGGCTCTGGCTGGCGATTGAATCTGGGTGCGGATCGGCTGCGTCCTTATGCCCGCGGGGCCCATGGTGAGGCAGGCGCCCTGGCGCTGGCGGTCGACCAGAGTCTCTCCGGGGGAGGCCGGCTGGCCCTTGATCTGGAGCTTGCACGCCGTGAGCAGATTACCCAGCCGGGCAGTCAGCTGCTCGGTGGCACTGCCTTACCGCCCTTGCGGCCAGAG
>JBEDFV010000033.1:0-3650 GCA_041175005.1 Pseudomonadota bacterium | reverse complement strand
GAAGGCCTGCTAGGGTCTCTCTGACGCGGGCACAGGCCTCGTTGATAGCCGCCCGCCGCTCTGAGGGCCGCCGCAGATGCTGGGCCGTACCGTGGTAGGCCTGAAGCCCCTGAAACGCGAGCCCTGGCATCTCATGGATGGCTGCTATTAGATTCACTGCAGCCGCTCCAGGCGCAATGCCACAACGTCCCTGACCCACGTCGATTTCGACGAGCACATTTAATACTTTTCCCTTCCGAAAGAAGGCCTCGTGCAATGCGTGGGCATTGTCGATGTGATCTACGCAGACCGTGAGCTGGGTCTTCTCCGATAGGGCGAGCAGCCTTTCGATCTTGGCCTGCCCGACTACCTCGTTGGAGACAAGTATGTCTTCTACACCGGCATGAGCAAAGACTTCGGCCTCACTCACCTTCTGGCAGCAGATACCCACGGCCCCATACTGCACCTGCAGTGCGGCCAGGGCGGGGCACTTATGGCTTTTGGCATGGGCCCGCACGCGCACGGGGTAGGCGGCTACCGAGTCCATGAGTGTCTGAAGATTCTGAAGCAATGCCCCGCGGTCTACGATGAGACTGGGGGTATCAAGGGCTTCAAGGGGCATCCCAACCCAGGATGATGGTGTCTGTCTGGTCATAACAAAGTGGTCCTGTCTGCCTCTGGCATTGCGTGTGCCTTAGGGCCTTTCTTCAAGATGAAATCGTCGCAGTAGAAACTTTTCCACCTCAAGAATACACAGGACAAGTACGCCTGCCATGGCTGCCTGCAGAAGTTGCCAGAGGCTTAAGGGGGACGAGCCAAACCAGGCCTGCATGAAGGGGGCATAGGTGAAGACCAATTGCATTAAAACCACAAAGATGAGGGCGCCCATGACTCTGGGCGTACCCCTCACCCCTGGGAGCGTAAAAGAGGGGGCTTTTAGGTGGCGCACGCTAAAGAGATAGAAGATCTCCATGGCTACCAGGGCGTTTACTGCCACGGTGCGGGCGGCCTCTAGGCTTGCCCCCTGTGACAGCGAGAGGTAATAAAGCCCGAATACGCCCAGCACAAAGAGCAGGGAGACGAGCCCAATACGCCATAGAAGGAAGGGGGAGAGCAGGGGCGTGCCGCGACTGCGGGGCGGACGTTGCATCACCCCCAACTCGGTGGGCTCGAAGGCAAGCACCATGCCCAGCCCAATGGAGCTCACCATATTCACCCAGAGAATCTGGGCAGGCAGGATGGGCAGGGCCACGCCAAAGAGTATGGCAGCCCCGACCGCCATCGACTCGCCCCCATTAATGGGCAGCAGAAAGGTAATGACCTTGCGAAGGTTGTCGTAGACCGTGCGGCCTTCCTCCACTGCATGGGCAATCGAGGCAAAGTTGTCGTCGGCAAGCACAATCTGCCCGGCCTGCTTCGCTGCCTCGGTACCCTTTTGCCCCATGGCAACGCCTATGTCAGCCTGCTTCAGCGCGGGCGCGTCGTTCACGCCATCGCCGGTCATGGCCACGACCTCGCCATTGGCCTGCAGTGCGCGTACGAGGCGCAGCTTGTGCTCGGGGCTTGCACGGGCGAAGACCGCGGTCGTGCGCACTGCGGTCTGCAGTGCCTGGTCGCTTAAGCCCTCGATCTCCCCGCCTGTCAGTGCAGGCGCTGCCACCGAGAGGCCGAGTTGTCCCGCAATCGCGGTGGCTGTGAGCGCATGGTCGCCCGTGATCATCTTCACCGCAATGCCAGCGGCCTGACACTGGGCCACGGCGGCAATGGCCTCGGCCCGGGGCGGGTCGATGATGCCCACAAGGCCCATGAGGGTGAGGCCCTCGGTGACATGGGCACGCTCAAGCGGGTCGGGGATGTGATCGATTCGGCAGCGTGCGAAGGCAAGTACCCGTCGGCCAGCGGCTGCCTCGCGGGCGATGGCACTCTGCCAGAAGGCACTATCTAAGAGTGCGGTGGAGCCGTCTGCCTCAATCTGGTCGATACACATATTGAGCACACGCTCGGGCGCCCCTTTGACCAGTACTTCGCAGCCTTGGGCCTCGGTGTCACCGTTGTCGTCGGTGAGGACGAGCGGATGGGCGGTGGCCATATACCGAAAATCGGATTCGAAGGGAATGGCAGCGCACCGGGGGCGGCGGGCAAGTAGTGCATCGTGGGTGATACCGGCTTTCATCGCCAAGGTGATAAGCGCGCCTTCGGTGGGGTCTCCGGAGAGTTGCCATTGCCCGTGGGCATCTTGGAGTAATGCGGCATCGTTACAGAGCGCAGCGGTGTGGAGCAGGGTCTTCAGTGCGGCGCTGTGCTCTTCATCCACGGCATCACGAGCACCTTCGGGGCTACCCTTGGACAGAATCTCTCCTTCGGGCGCGTAGCCAACGCCGGTGACGGTGAACTGCTCGTGGCCGAGAATCACAGACTGGACTGTCATCTCGTTACGGGTGAGGGTACCGGTCTTGTCTGAACAGATCACGGTCACCGAGCCCAGCGTTTCGACAGCCGGCAGGCGACGTACAACCGCCCGTCGCGCCGCCATTCGCTGTACCCCAATGGCCAAGGTAATGGTCATGATGGCCGGGAGGCCCTCAGGAATGGCGGCTACCGCAAGGCCCACCGCTGCTAAGAACATGTCATCGGCGGGCATGCCCATGAGCCAGACCCCATACCCAAAGAGCAGTGTGGCCAGGAGCAGAATGGCGGCTGTTATCGATCGCGATAGTGCTGCCATATCCCGGACCAGCGGGGTCTGGTGGGCCTCTACGGTTTCGAGCAGTCGCCCAATACGGCCCATCTCTGACTGCAACCCAGTGGCCACCACGATGCCCTTGGCCTGCCCCTGCGTGACCAGGGTACCCGCAAAGCCCATACAGAATCGGTCGCCCAAGGGGGCCTCTTTGGGCACCGGGGACTCGTTCTTGGCTACCGGCACCGATTCGCCCGTGAGCGCAGACTCGTCAACCTGCAGGTTGTGTGTTCTTAAGAATCGTAGGTCTGCAGGGATCTTGTCTCCGGAGGCCACCAGTACCAGATCGCCAGGTACGAGTTCTGCTGCGGCGATCTGCTGCTGGCGGCCGTCACGCCATACCAGGGCATGGGGCGCAAGCAGTGCGCGAATGGCCTGCAGTGCGCGCTCGGCCTTGCCTTCTTGGACGAGCCCGATCACCACATTGAAGATCACCACCGTAAGAATGACGGTGGCATCAATCAGGTGATCAATGAGTGCGGTGACAACCGAGGCTGCGAGTAAGACCTGAATTAAGACGTTGTTGAGTTGCGCCAGGATACGTCTAAAAAGTGTTGGGCCGGGAGGCAGAGACAGGGTGTTGGGGCCAGCGTGGGCAATACGTCTTTCGGCCTCCTGGGTTGTGATGCCGAGTGGCCCCGATGCAAGGGCTAAGGCCACCGCGTCTATAGACTCTGCATGCCAGTCATGCGCCTCTGCGTTAGCTGCGGGTGGGTAGCGCGACTGCGGGGAGACGAGAGGGGTTTGGGCCACGGATGAAGAAAAGAGAAATCGGCAACAAGGACGCAAGCGGTAAGTCAGTAGAATCGGGCATTTTCTTATGAATTCTCCTTCCGTATTCCACGCGCAATGGCGTCTTCGTGTGGCCTTGGCCTTAGTCTGGATCACCCCGGGCTTCTGGGCCGTGAACTACTATGTGGCCCGAAAAGCC
>JBEDFV010000032.1:0-9019 GCA_041175005.1 Pseudomonadota bacterium | reverse complement strand
GGCAGAAGCAGCCCATACGGAACATAGGCGCCATTGTCATGAATACACTGCGCACGAATGCCCAGGATGTGGCCATTTTTCTTGCATGCAACCTGTACCTGCCACCACTGATCCCGCTGCTGATTGGTACTGACAAAATTCTCACGGCGATCTTCGATCCACTTGACAGGCCGGCCGAGTTTTTCGGCTGCCATAGCAATGACGAGTTCTTCTGCGTAATGCACAGCCTTCGGCCCAAACCCGCCGCCAACATCAGGGGCCAGAACCCGAATACTGGACTCTTCCCGCTCTAGGTAGGCGGCCAGATAGCGGCGCACGAGAAAGGGAGATTGGGTGGAACTCCAGAGCGTGAGGCGGCCACCGGCCACGTCGGGTTGCGCGAGCACCCCGCGACACTCCATGAAATGCGGTGCACCACGATGCTGGAAATACTCTTCCTCAAAAACATGATCGGCTTCAGCAAAGGCCTTGTCGATGTCTCCAAACTTCCAGTTGAGGGTTGCAGCAAGGTTCGAAGCAAACGTCGTCTGCACCGGAGGTGCCTCTGGCTTTAAGGCGTCCCGCGCGTCGATAACGCAGGGCAGCGTTTCCAAGTCGAGTTCTATGGCCTGAACGCCATCTTCAGCAAGATATCGACTCTCGGCAATCACCACGGCAATGGGTTCGCCAACGTAACAGACCTCGTCTTTGGCGAGAGGATAGGGCGTGATGTCTGTTTTGATTGCGGGGTTAGGGTAGGCCTGCACCATGCGTTGCGCGGCCTGGGGCCCCAAGTCTTCTAGGGCATAGGCAGCAATCACGCCTGGAATTGCCCGCGCGGCTGAGAGGTCTATGGACTTAATGCGGGCATGGGCTTCCGATGAGCGCAGGAATGCAGCGGAGAGGGTGCCTGGAATCTTGATGTCATCGACATATTTGCCTTTGCCCGTAATGAGGCGGCCGTCTTCAATACGGTGTACGGCAGCACCGAGATTTCGTACACCCATTACCGTGCCTCCCGCAGTTTCTGCGCAGCATCCATCGCAGCGCGCACAATGCCTTGGTATCCCGTACACCGGCAGATGTTTCCGGAGATCAGCTCACGAATCTCTCGTTCGGTGGGATTGGGGTTCTCCTCAAGATAGGCGGCAATCGTCATCTGCATACCCGGAGTGCAGAAGCCGCACTGCAGCCCATTGCAGTCGGTAAAAGCCTGTTGTACGGGGTGCAGGCTGCCATCGGGCTGGGCGAGGCCCTCGACGGTTGTCACCGAGGCCCCGTCGGCCTGTACCGCATACATGGTGCAAGACCGGACGGCCCTTCCGTCGACCTTGAGCGTGCAGGCCCCGCAGACACCATGCTCACAGCCCACATGGGTACCGGTAAGGCCGCACACATGGCGAATAAAATCGGCAAGCGTCATGCGCGCCTCTATATCCGCCCGATAGGACTGGCCGTTAATCGTCATTTCTACGGCGTGCAGCGTACTCATTGGGTAGATCTCCTTTTCAGTGCGTCTTCATAGGCGTTTTGTACGGCACGACAGAAAAGCGTCTTGGCAGTGCGCTTGCGGAAATCTCCCGAATGGTGTGCGTCGGCAGGCGCTTCGAGCTGATCGATCTCCTGGCTCGCCGCGCGAATCTGATCCTCAGTGCAGGCAGCGCCCAGAAGAGTCTGCTCCGCTTGACGCAGTCGGGCGGCCCCATTGGAGACGCCAATAACGGAAACAGCTACCTTTTCAATGCGTGCCTGGTCATCTACCGCCACGAGGCAGGCAACCCCTGCAATAGCGAAGTCGCCGTGCCTACGGCTCATTTCGAGAAAAGAGAACCCGTGGGTCTGCGCCCAGGGACGAATCACGATGTCGGTAAGCAGTTCGTCTTCTCCGATGTTGGCCTGCATAAAACCCACAGGCCAGTCGTGAATGCTCAGCGTGCGCCGACCGGAGGCACTCTGCACGCCGAGCTCTGCATCGAGTAAGGCACAGATTCCGGGGAGTTCTGCGGCCGGATCGAGGTGCGAGAGGCTTCCCCCAATGGTGCCTCGGTTTCGGGTGGCATAGTGGCCGACCCACCGCAGCGCCTCTCGAAAGATCGGAATCTCGCGATGCAAGGCCGCATCTTGCTCGAGCTGGTATTGCCTGGTCATGGCCCCAATGCGAATCGCGCCATCCGGCAGACGGGAAAGCCCCTGCAGTTCGGTAACCCGATTCAGATCAATCAGGTTTTCTGGCATCAGGTAACGGAAGTTCAACATGGGCCCGAGGGACTGGCCACCGGCGAGCAGCTTTGCGTCCGGCAGGCTTGCAAGCATCTCTGTGGCCTCTTGAAGACTCTCTGGCCGATGGTATTCAAAAGCGGCTGGTTTCATTCGATTTTCAGGGTCTGATCAGAAAGAGGTTGGTAGGCAAATGCACGCGGATGTCGGTGATCCGAGACTACGATTTTCGAACAAAGAAGGACCGAATCCAGCGTATTAGGCTAGAAAATACGAGCGAGAAGACATTAATGGAGGAACCCTGCGAAGGACCTTCTCGGGGTACGGGAGCGGCGTTGGGACCCGCCGTGGGGGCAGCACCGTCGGCCGCACTAGGGGGCGCAGCCGGAGTGGCAACCCGAGCCTCCAGATTCTTCGTGAAGTCACTGGTGAGTTGAGCGGCCACCTCCTTCACGATGCCAACACCCCGGCCGTATTGGGCCACCGAGCCGGTAAGGGAGAGTTCGGTGTCCACCTGCACCCGGCATTTCTGGCCGCCCTCCTCAGACAGACGAAACTTCATCTCCGCCTTAAATCCTCCGCGGCCTTTGCTGTCACTTCCTTTTGCGATCACCTCACCATACGACCCGTCAGCCGAGAGGTTCATGAGTTCACCCTCGCCCCGAAACTGCAGCTTTACCGGCCCCACCTTGAGGCTCACCGTTGCCTTAAAGCCCTTCTCACCCACACGCTCGTTGAGTTCAGTACCAGGCATACACGGCACCGCCACCTCCGGGTCGGTGAGCCCGGCCCAGACGGCACTGCGAGACGCATTCAGAACAAATTCATTGACCAGATTCATTCAGAGGTCGGCCTTTCTTTGAGGGTCTACAGCGTTAGTGGGCAGGCTCCTCAGCCCCTGGCGCCCTATTGAGGAAGAGATATTTATACGCATTAAAGAACAACTGTATCGACATGAAGGTAAGGCCCAGCGCAAAGAGCGTCTTAAAGGGCCAGAGCGGAAACCGGGCGACCGCCAGCCGGTACTCTAGGATTTTGATGGAGTCAATTGCAATGGACCAGGCTGCCACGGTAAGAAAAGCAAAGGTGGCAAAGGCGAGCAGGTGGCCAAACCCATCAAGGTAGCGGTTAAAGCGGGGCCCCAACTTCTCGGTAGCAAAAGTGACATTCACGTGGCCATTCTCAAGCGCGACGAGGGCAACCCCAAAATAGACAGAGACGACGATGAGGGCCTCGACCGACTCTACCGTGAGGGGAAAAGGCACCCCCATTTTTCGCCCTATTGCATTGAAGAACACAATAACTGTCATTAATGCCAGCGGAAGGGAAATCACCGCTGGGATCCATCGACGATAGATCCGCTCGTACGCGTCAATTATTTTTTCCATGGTAATCGCTCCTTAGCGCATTGACCGCATCAACTCAGGAAGCCAGAGGACAATCTCGGGGAATGCAACGAAGAGTCCCACCGTAAAGAGCATGAGAAAGACAAACGGGGTGGCCCCAATAAAGATGTCCTTGAGTTCCACCTGATCTCCCAGGGCACCCTTCATAACGAAGCAATTCAGGCCCATCGGCGGGGTAATAGCACCGACAGCCATCATCATGGTGACCACCACCCCAAACCATACGAGGCTCATGTCGTGGGCCTCAATAAGCGGGACGATCAGCGGCATGGTGAGCACCATCATAGAAATGGCATCGAGAAAGCAACCAAGTACCAGGTAGAGCAGTACGATGCCAATCATGAGGGCCCAGAAGGGGATATCAAGCCCTGTGATAAAGGCGGTCGAGGCTCCTACGACGCCCGTAGAGGAGAGAAAGGTTGCAAAGATTGAGCCCGCCCCAAGGAGCAGGAAAATCATCGCACTGCCCTTGGCGCTGTCAATGGCCGACTCTTTCAGAATGTTGATCGAGAGCTTTCCTCGCATAAAGACGATGAGTAGGGAGCCCATGACTCCGACCGCAGCAGCCTCGTCCGGCGTGGCCCAGCCGGTGTATATGGCTCCGAGCACGATCACGAATAAAAGCAAGACCGCCCAGAGGTTCTTCAAGGTACGAATCTTCGAGACCCACGAGGTGTCAAAGCTGCTGGACCGTGGTGCGATGCTCGGAAAAACGGCACAGACCACCATAAGCGTTGTGGCCATGATCACGGCGTAGAGAATGCCAGGCACGATGCCCGCAATGAAGAGCTGGCCGATTGAGGTCTCAGTGAGGATGCCGAAGAAAATCAGAAGAATGCTTGGCGGTATCAATACCCCCAGGCAGCCCGCAGAGGCCACCACTCCCGTGGCAAGGCGCTTGCTATAGCCGGCCCGAATCATCTCGGGCACCGCGATCTTTGAAAACACCGCCACCTCCGACAGGCTCGACCCCGATACGGCGCCGAAAAGCGCGGACGAATAGACGGTGCCTACGCCCAGGCCTCCGGGAACCCTGCCCACCCAGGCCTTGGCCGCGTCATAGGCGTCTTTCCCAATATCGGCGTGAAAGGCCAGGTGGCCCATGAGAATAAAGAGCGGCAATGCCGCGAGCGAGAAGTTTGAGGTGTAGGAGAACAGCCCCGTTGGTAAGAACTGAAAAGAACTTCCCGGGGGATAGATGAACATCAACCCCCCCAGCCCAACAATAAACATGCCGTAGGCGATGGGTACCCTTAAAAAGGTAATGAGCACAAAGATTGCTGAGCCAATAAGGCCTATGTCAATCGGATCCATAACCACCTTCTCCTCAGGTTGATCTGCGCACTACTTCTTGGCTTTAGACCGCCAATACAGACTCTGCTCAATGCTGTCGCTGTCTTCTAGACCCGAGCGGACCGCCTCGTCATAGGCCTGAATGGCCGCAGTAACGACGGGAACGGGGATGCCAAGGCTTTCGGCCTCGGCCTTCATGGTCTGAAGATCTTTTCGAATGGAAAACAAATTAAAAGATGCGTTAAAGGGTGGTTGGCCTTGAAGGCGGGCCACGAACTGCTGAGACCGTGCCTTAAATGCCCCTGAGGCACCAGGCGTGTCCGAGAGAATGTCGATGAGACGCTCTGGCGGTATGTTGAGATGAGACACCAGCGAGAGCGCCTCACCAAAGGCCTGCCAAAACACAAGCAAGGGCAAATTGACCGCGAGCTTCAGGCTACTGCCCGCACCAACCGGCCCCACATGTTCGACCCGACGGCAGAGTTCGGACAAGAGGGGGTGGGCGGCCTCAAAGGCCTCGGGCTTTGCGCCCACGAAGGCAAAGAGCTTCCCCTCCCGTGCAGGACCGGTCGTGCCGCCAACAGGACTCTCAACAAACCGCCCGCCGCGCGCCTCTACCTTCTTCTCAAGCGCCACAGAAGACTCTGGCCGCACCGTACTCATCTCGATAAACAATTTGCCTCGAATGTCGGTCGCTAAAATGCCCGAGCCCGGCGCATCGAAGACAGCCTGCTGGGCCTCAGCGTTTGTAAGAATGGAGATCACCACATCGGCCCCTTCAGCCAGCCTGGCTGGCGTCTGGGCCAGGACCGCGCCTGCGGTCTGCAGATCTTTGAGTTTCTCGGCCGTGCGGTTCCACACCAGTACCTGATAGCCTCTTTCCAGAAGGCGTAAGACGATGGCTTTGCCCATTCGCCCGGTCCCGATCAATCCAATCTTCACAGTCGGTCCTTTCGCAACAAAGATGTCATCAGTGCAATAGCACGCCCCTACCGATTAGTGGGTAGCCGATGGGGCGCCAGGCTGATTCTTCGGTAGCGAGGCCTCAAAGGCATCGATACGACTCAAGGCCTCATAGACCGTGCGGACCCTTGGGTAGGCATCAAGACTGCAGCCGAAAAACCCTGTGGCACCGACGACCTGAGAAGCGAGGCAGATATCGGCGATGGTGAGGGAGTCTCCGTGACAGTACTTGCCCGTCTGAGGTTCTTGGCTCAGGCGTTCGTTAAAGACAGCCAGAGATCGGTCTGACCAATGATTGAGCCACTTGGCCGTAACGGCATCCCCCAGGGCTAAGTCTTTACTGAGATAACTGCGAATCCGCGGTACGAGTAACGGATGGCTGTCAGAGACCGCCAGATGGCAAAGCGACCGCACGCGTGCTCGACCCTTCGCATCTTGTGGAAGCAAGGGGTGTTGCTGCGGATAGGTCTCCTCAAGGTACTCCAGAATTGCCATCGACTGAGACAGAATCGTTCCGTCATCAAGCACGAGTGCCGGTACGGCTCCCTGTGGATTGACCTTGAGATAGGACGGGTCGTGCTGCTCGCCGGCCAACAGATTTACGGCCTCTTCGGAATACGAGAGGCCTTTGAGCTTTAAGGCAACACGAACACGATAGGCTGCCAGAGACCGCCAAAAACCATACATCTTCATGCGCGACCTCCCTACTTTCTGCGACGTGACGGAATAACCGGGATCTGTACATACGATGCCTTGCCCGGACCGGAATAGAGAGTCACCTCCCCGTTGAAGATCTTCTCTGGCCGGTCTTTGGGGTCGGTATGGGTAAACGGCCCGCAGCCCGTCATCGGGTACTTCATATTCGAGAGATGGCCTGCTGGGCCAGGATAGACGTAGTCTTTGCCACGAATGCTCAGTGCCACACGGTGACCAGCCGGCACCACAATACAAGTCGGCACGACCTCAATGTCGAACTCATAGACGCGCCCAGGCTTGAGGGGTTCCACCTCGTCGTGCGGATGGTAGGGCCGGTAATGCTTACTGAGCTTGGGGTCGAGCTTACGGTGCGAGGCACGCAACCAGCCTTGCCCAATTGGCGTATGGGGGTCGAGTGCGCCTTGGAAGACCACTTCTTTGAGGTCAGGGCTAAACACGCGCAGGACCACAAAAAAGTCGGTGTCGATCGTAGAAGACGAGGCAAAGAGCTTCACCGCGATGGGCCCAGTGATCTCCATGTCTTCGTCTTGCGCCGGCAACATGTAGGTCAGACCATCGGAGAACCCCGCATAAGAGGCCTTGGTGAGTCGCTCTGTGGGCTTATGAGACAGGTTTTGCGTTGCATTGTCTAGATAGAGCTTCGTCCATTTGGTGCCGGGCAGTGGCCAATCTTTCTCCACGCGCTGCACAAACTTGTCGACATGACGAACCTGCAGCTGCACCTTCGGCTGCTTATTCCAGCCGTTCTTCTTGCCCTTGAGGAAGTAGTCAAAAAATCGCAGCTGTATCTCGCGGCCGTAGTCTGTATAGAAGTGGGTCCAATGCTCAATACCGTGGACCTCTAACCACTTGTCCTTTGAGGCAGACCGGGTGAATCCCTCGAAGTTGCCCCTGGGGTGCAACCCCTGCCCTCCCCAGTTCGCCGCGGAGAGCATCGGCACCTTGATTTTCTTAAAGTCAGGCGTGCGCGCCCGCCAGTACTCATCGTCAAGGGCGTGCTTCAGGGCCGACTTTGCAAGGTTTTCCCGATTTTTTTCGAGTTCTTCGTCGGAGAGTTTCTTTGTGCCGCATACCGGTTCACCAGTGACACGACTCTTCGGGCCCTTCGCCCCAAGCCCGTGCTGCACAGTTTTCACCTGCATGTCGTACCAGTTCTTTAAAAAGTCGCAGAGGATGCCGCCGTGATGGCTGAGGTCGCGGTAGAAGTCTGAGGCGCCCTCCCAGATACAGATTGCCGCCAGGTGGGGGGGCTGAAGCTGTGCCACCTGCCACTGGTTCATGCCGTAATACGAAATTCCGTTGAGGCCCACCTTGCCGTTGCTCCAGGGCTGTACGCCGGCCCATTCGATGCAGTCGTAAAAATCCTCCGCCTCTTGTGGACTCCAGAGGGCCATGTACCCGGGGGATGCACCGGCGCCACGCGAGTCGACACGAATGCACACATACCCCTCTGGCACCCACTTTTCAGGATCAACGACCTCCCAGTTCTGGTGCTTGTTGGTGGAGTTGGCTGTGACGTCAGGATGCTTTTCGGCCATGCGATCCCAGGCTGTCTTGTAGCCGTCTTGAAAGGCCAGGCCCTTTCCGTAGGGGCCGTAACTCATGATGACCGGATACTTGCCAGGCTTGATGGGCCGAAAAACATCCGCAACAAGTTCCAGGCCATCACGGGCGGGAATGCGGACATGCCAGTCAATACGCATGCCCTCACGGGTCTCAGATCGGGTGACGTAACTCATAGTGCAACAGTGCTCCTCTCAGTGTCATGACGGCTTGATTGATAGACCAAAGCGAGACGACGATTGTTATTGTTTTAATGCCGTAAGTAGACACGCTCTCGCCCCACTCTTGGAGTGGTAGAAACCCTTGCTTATTAATCAATTGATTAAGAAGGGGAGGTTCAGTTACAGTCGGCGCAGACCATTTTTTAGGGAGACCATGCCATGCTTTTTACCTGCGGAATCGGATGTACCAACCCCTCACACCAACATCGACGGCAGGCCGCAGCACTGGCCGCCGCCAGCAGCAAAAAGTCATCAGCAGTGGCGCGCCCCAAGGCCACAAAGGCCAAGGGGCCAAGGGCACTTGCCATCGATGTGCACTGCCACTATTTCAATCCCGGCGTTGCGGCAAAGGCTGCCGTGATTGATCCCCTTCAGAAAGAGTTTGGTCACATCTTCGCCAACGACCTTACACGTGAGGTCAATTTCAAGCAGATGCGTGATCGCGGGCCCAAGCTCTCCGATATACCAACACGCATTAAAGACATGGACAAAATGGGTGTGGACCTGCAGGTCGTCTCCCCAGCACCGTTTCAGTATTACTACTTCGCCGAACCTGACTTTGGCCTCGAACTCGCCCAGGGTGTCAACGACGGCATTGCAAAAATTGTGGCCGAGAATCCCACGCGACTCCTGGGCATGGGCACCGTTCCCCTGCAAGAC
>JBEDFV010000031.1:0-3172 GCA_041175005.1 Pseudomonadota bacterium | reverse complement strand
AGCTTGAAAAAGAAGTGATAGACCAGCAGTGCAATGCCCAGAAAGACGACCAGTCGGTAGATCCAGGTGGCCCAGGCAAAAAGAAACATCGCCCGGCGCGCTGTCGGGCTGAACTCCTCGGGGCAGGGATCACCAAGCCGAAAGAGCCATTCGCGAATACGCCACTTGGCCATGGCAAAACTGCGGGCATGCAGATTGGGCATGTCGAGTAGGTCGCTCAGAATGAAGTAGCCATCAAACCGCATGAAGGGGCTGGCATTAATGAGTACTGTGAGCACCCAGCTGGTGGTGGCAAGAAAGAAGGCTGCTTCGCGCAGGGCGCCATCGGGCAGAAGCAGCCAGGCAAAGCTTGCCCAAATGGCTACCAGCAACTCGGTGACAATACCGGCGCTAGATACCGCCAGCCGTTGACGGGGATCTTTAAGGCGCCAGACATCGTTGGTATCGGTATAGGCCATAGGCCAGAGCACCACAAATGCCACGCCCATGACAGGTACGCGACAGCCGTATCGCTTGGCCGCAAAAGTGTGACCACATTCGTGTAGCACCTTAATGGCCAATACGGTAATTGCATAGGCGGTGAGCCCGTCCCAGGTCATGGTGTCGACCAGGGTGGACCAGAAGACATCAATCTGCTGGGTAAGCAAAGCGACACTGACCAGCAGCACCCCAAGACTTATCCAGAGAAAGAAACTGCTAAAGAAGAGCCCCGCAAGGCCCATCCAGCGGGAGAGCCAGGCATCGGGCTGCACGAGAGGGAGTCGAAAGAAGAGGTATTGATGCAAGAGGTTCTTGATCCAGGCACGTCGCGACAGCACCAGTTCCTTCACCATACGGGCCACCGTGCGGCTGTCGTGCGGGGCCAGGAGATGGTTCTCCGAGAAAAACTTTAAGAGCGTGAGCACACTGTCTTCTTCAACGGTCAGCGGCGTTGTCTTATGGATGTTTTCAACGATGGCTTCGGGGCTGCCCAGAGACCATCGCTGCAGAACCTCTAGGCTGGGCCAGTCGAGCTGGAAAAACAGGTTGCGGCTGGGGTCGCTTAGCGTTGCCATGGGTTCGCCGGTACGTCTGTCCACCGCATAGGTGCATTGAAGGTCACTGCGCAGCTGGGGCCAGGCCTGCGGCGCTGCAAAGGCCAGAGGCCCGACGGGGCCTAGATGCCGAGATGCGACTGTAGGGCTGACCATGGTCTGCGTAATACCCAGTAGGCGGCCAAGACGGTGGGGCCTTCTATTTTTACCGTGCCACGGGCCCCGATACGGGTCTCTTCTTCGTCGGTGGTTTCATTGAGCTTTGCGCGCAGGCGGTAGGCCAACGTGCCATCGGGCCGTGCCACAGGGTCGTAGCCCAGGTAGCGCACGGCGCCTGTGACTGGCCGTAGAGGGTTGGCATTGAGGTACATCTGCACCGGGTTCTGGGGCTCTATGGGAATGAGGTCGGAGATGCTGATCCAGGCCTCAATCTCCTTGTCGTCTAACGAGGCAATACGCATGACCTGCTCGCCCACGGCAACCGGTCGGCCGATCCAGGCGCTGGGGTCATCAAGCAGCGCAATTCCATCGCGGTTGGCGGTGACCTGTGACCGGCTGAGTTGGTCGCGTATGTAGGCCACCTCTACCCGACGTTCTTGAATCTGTCCGGCCAGGTTTGCCAGGTTGAGCTTTGCCTGGTTGTCCGACAGGGCGAGCTGGGCCGCCTGACGGTATTCGGCCTCAGCGATGCCAAGACTCTGAATCGATACCTCGAGCCGGCTCTTGATGAGTCGTTCATCAAACGAAAAGAGCGGCTGGCCCTTCTTAATCGGGTCGTTGGGCTGCACGTAGAAACGGTCGATCACGCCTTCCAGAGGAGCACGAACGAGTTCGGGGTTGGCGGGTACGATCTCTGCCGGAGCCAGTACGGTGAGCGGCACCGGAACAAATCCGAGTGCCGTAAGAATCGCTACGCCCCAGAGGAGCTTCTTGCCGCCTGTTCCGAAGAGGCTATCGAAGAGTCGGGCAAAGAACCCTTGGGGCTGCTCTTTTTCTCCGGCTGGACGACCCAGTAGCGGAAGCGCTTTACGCTGGTGTTGATAGGTGTGCTGCCAGGCATCGACCCACTCGGTGACCAGGGCCACTTCATGTTCTAAGAAGGGGGCCTCGCGTGCCATTAAGAGTCCACCCATGGGCATGGGGACCCAAAGCGCATATTCTGGAAACCACTGCGCCCAGTCTTTGGAAATCTGCGATGGAAAGTGACTTGGCGTGAGTGGAACAGGAATCTTGGGGCGATTGCGATCTATTTCGTCGTAGACCTGGGCGAGCCATTGCGCATAGGGTCCATTCGACTCAATCTTCACCACGCCCGATAGCTTTGCGAGCTTACGGTTGATCCAGAGCGCTGCCTGTCGATAGGGGGCAAGCGCGTGGGTCTGATTCACCAACAAGAACTGGAGTTCGGCCTTCGACTGGGCGGAACGCGCCTTACGGATGAGGTCAAGAACCTGCTCGGTACTGGCTGCCATGAATTAGTCCTCGACCTCGGCCAGGGCCATGGTCTGAATCATGGGCTCTTCCTTGCGACGCGGACCATCGGCAGGCGGCGTGTCAGGATCGGCAGGCGTAGATGGTACCGACGGCACCAGTGGAACCACTGAGGGGCCTACGGGGGCGGGTATTTTCTCAGGCCTTAGGGGAGCGGCTTCTCTATTGGGCTGGAGTGCCTCAGCAATATGCATCCGAAAGAGTGTGGCGGCCTCCCGGCCCTCGTTGTCGCGGGCAATGAGCTTAATGACCCATTCTCCCGAGATGCCTGTTGGCGGGTCGACCTTGAAGATGCCCGTCTGGCCGTTGAGCTGAATCCATGCCGGCAGGTCGGTGTCATCGGCGAGGGTTGCCGTGAGCCGAACCTCGACTTCACGCTTGGTATGGACAAAGGCATCCCATGGAACGGTAAAGCTGCCCTGGGTGGCGTATTCGATAAACTGATCGGGCATGCCCCGGAAGACTTTCAGGTCGGGTATGTCGTTGGGGATCACCGAGGCACGCCAGTCGTCCTGGTTGGTGTAGAGGTCGTAGTAGCGGGCGAGTTCTGAGGTGGACTGGTAGAAGCCGTCCTCCAGCAACTCTGTGTTGGGCTCGGGCCGACTGAGTTCGTATTGCGGCAAAGACGACTGTGTAGGCCGCAGAGC
>JBEDFV010000030.1:0-2664 GCA_041175005.1 Pseudomonadota bacterium | reverse complement strand
AAAGAGGGCGACTCGGTCGAGGCCATGATTGTGAATGTCGACCGTAAGACCCGGTCGATCAACCTCTCGATTAAGGCCAAAGATTCTGCAGAGGCCGCTGACGTTCTCCAGAAGATGGCTGCTGAAAGCAACGCCTCTTCGGGTACTACCAACCTGGGCGCACTCTTAAAGGCCAAGCTCGACGGCCAGTCGGAGTCACGCGAATAGTCTGCCGTGGTGGGTATGGCAGACCTCGTTCTCTCTTGGCTTGATACGGCTCAAAAATGACCCGGTCCGAACTTATTCAGCGCCTGACAGAGCGCCTCAATGACGCCGGCCGGGGACAGGCTGCTCAACTCGGTCAGAGAGACTGCGAGGTCTCCGTGCGGGTACTTCTTGATGCGTTGACCTCCGCCCTAGTGCGGGGGCAGCGCGTCGAAATCCGTGGCTTCGGTACGTTTTCTGTGAATAGTCGCCCCCCTCGCGTGGGTCGCAATCCCAAATCGGGCGAACTCGTCTCTGTGCCCGCTAAGCGCGTGCCACACTTTAAGCCGGGCAAGGAACTCCGCCAGCGGGTCAATCAGCCCCATGATCCATGTTGATCCCTCCTGGCTGCTGGTCCTGCCTCTGCTTTTTGCCTTTGGATGGTTATCGGCGCGTATTGAGTCTCGCCAGACCCGAGCGCGGCGGGAGGTAAATCTCACCAGTCTCGTCAAGGCCATACAGTCGCTTGCTGCGGGCCACAAGGCGCGGGCCGTCTCGCCGCTCTTGGAAGCGGCCAGGGAGTCGCCCGAGTTGCTCGGTATTCAACAGGCCCTTGCAGACCTCTTTCGCGCCCAGGGTGAACCCGATCGCGCGATCGAGGTTCGGCTCTCCTTGTTGGCCAGAAGTGGTCTCGCCCCAGAGGTCTCTGAGGCGCTCTTGCTCGAACTCGCCCAAGACTACCTCGCCGCAGGCATTATGGACCGTGCCGAGGCCTGTTTTGAGGCATTACGTGGCACAGCACTCTCTGCAGAGGCAGCCGCCCACGAGGTTCGGATGTATCAGCAGCAGCGACGATGGCGCGAGGCGCTCGCTGCCCTTGACCGGCACACCACCCTTGCAGAGACCGACGCGAGACGGCTTCGGTTTCATCTTCTTTTTGAGGCGGGCCGGGCCGAAGAGGCCCGCACCCTCTGGCCCGATCACCCGCGTGTCTTTCATCTACACGGTGCATACTCGGGACGGCATCTCTGTACGACCTGCGGTTTTCGCACAGAGCAGCATTATTGGCAGTGCCCCGGCTGCATGGCCTGGGACAGTCTCACCCCCTTAACGGGCAATGCCCGTCCTTCGTCTGACACTCAGCCCGCGCCCGCCCCGATAGCCTAACCCTCCTTTTTTCTCTTATAGGAGGGTAGCGATGTCATCTGGCTTTTCTGTTGTCCGTCTGCGCCTACGCCAACTGGTCTGCATCGGTTTCTTTGGTCTTGCCTGTCTGTTCGCTCTGCCGGCCTGGGCCGGCGTCAATCCCAACCAGGCCAGTCAGGCCGAGTTAGAGACCATTCGCGGTATTGGCCCCAGTATGGCGGCCCGTATCGTCGCAGAGCGGCAGAAAAATGGGCCCTTTAAGAGCCCCCAAGACTTCGCCCGTCGGGTATCTGGGGTGGGCCCTAAGCGGCTGAAGGCCTTTCAGGAAGGGGGGCTCGAGATCCCTGTGGCCAAGGTGCCTGAGCCCAGTCGCCCCAGGTAAAGGTACGCGGTAAATCCTGCACAATGCGGCCATGACAGCGCAGGTACGCCGGAGCAATTCTTATCAGTCTGTGATCCATGCCTATTGGCGATTGGGTCGTTTCGACCGACCGGTGGGCACCTGGCTGCTTCTTTGGCCCACCCTCTGGGCTCTCTGGCTTGCCGCCCAGGGGGTGCCCGATCTTCTGCGATTAGCAGTCTTTGTTCTGGGCACCTTTCTTATGCGGGCTGCAGGATGCGTCTTGAACGACCTTGCTGACCGACGGTTCGATGGCCATGTGAAACGCACCTCCGAACGGGTGTTGGCCACTGGGGAAGTCTCTGTGATCGGCGCGGGTTTGTATGCCTGCGCCTTGCTTGCCACGAGCGCGAGCCTGCTTTTTTTTCTCAACGAACTCGCCCAGCAGTACGCCTTAGTTGCTGCCTTTCTGGCGGCGGCTTATCCCTTCTTTAAACGGTTCTTCCCCTATCCTCAGATTGTTCTTGGAATGGCCTTTGGCTTTGGTATTCCCATGGCCTTTGCCGATACCCTGGGTCAGGTGCCCGTCATCGGCTGGGCGTTGTGGCTGTTCAATCTGGCCTGGGTTGTGGCCTACGACACCGCCTATGCGATGGTTGACCGTGACGACGACCTGCGACTCGGTCTTAAGAGCAGCGCCATCAGCTTTGGGCGCTTTGACTGGGCCGCCGTTTTTGCTCTACAGGCGATCTTTTTGCTTGGAATGGTCCTACTGCCTATCTATCTGCCTCTTGGCCTTCCTTATATGGTCAGCTGGGTGGTGGCTGCGGGGTATTCCATAAGGCTTCTGCATCGCCTGCGGAGTCGAACGCGGGAGGACAGCTTCTATGTCTTTCTCAAGAGCCACTGGGTTGGTGCGGCGTTGTGGGCGGGCATGGTCATGGACTTCGGCCTTCAGGCCGCATAGTCCTTTGCCATCTCCTGTGCCCTCTGGT
>JBEDFV010000029.1:0-10385 GCA_041175005.1 Pseudomonadota bacterium | reverse complement strand
CAGAACAACGCCTCAGAGATTCTTATCGGTCGCGAGACCAACGAGGGCTGCCTTGCGCTCCTGGAAGACCTCGTAGAAAAGCGCCGCATCGACCCGCAGACCCTTCTGCTGCGGGCCCGCTGGGCGGGCCTCGCCGGAGACTCTAAGGCCGCTAGCCGCATTGGCCGGGCCGCCCAGGCGGCAGGCCTAAAGCCCGTAAAGAGTGAGCAGGCGCTGCTCTCGGTGCTGACCCTAAGCAAGACCAATATTGCCCGCGCCGTGTCGGAATACGCCCGCATCCAGAAGACACTGAATGCGGAACAACAGGCCTTTGCCGCGCTGGCGCTGGCCTCTCGACTCTGGCTGCGCACAGACCAACGCGCCTGGTCATACCTCTATGCGGGTATTGCCTCCGCGAGCCAGCAGCCCGCTGATGTGCTGGAGTCGGCCGCCCGACTCGCCCTGCGCCGGGCAGACCGTGAGGCCCTGCGGCCGCTTATTGCCGCTATGCCCCAGAGCCTACAGGCCTCCGAGACCTGGACTTACTGGCGCGGCTGGCTCGCAGCGGAATCTGGGCAGGCCCGCGAGGCCCAGACCATCTGGGCCGATATTCCAGAGGGCTGGAGCTTCTATCGGCTCTTGGCCTCTGAGGCCCTAGGCCGCTCGGTACTGCCCGAGCAGCACCTGCCTCAGAGCCATGACCAGTTTTATATTGATGCCCTCACCCCGTCGGTAGGCAATAACCCCTTTCTGCATCGCAGCCTCGCCCTCTCCCGATTGGGAATGCGGTCAGAGGCGGTTGTGGAATGGAATGCCCTGACCCAGCAACTCACCGATAACGGCCTCATCGCCGCAGGGCGCTTAGCCCTTGAGGCCGGCCAGCCCGACCGGGCCATCGCTGCCGCGATCCGGACCCAGACCATCCATGACTTCAGCCTGCGATACCCCAAGCCATTTAAAGACCTCATCGCAGAGCGTGCCGAAGAAAAGGGCCTCAGTCCCGGCTGGGTGCTCGGGCTCATTCGGCAAGAGTCGCGATTTCTCACCGCGGTAAAGTCCCCCGTGGGGGCCACGGGCCTGATGCAACTAATGCCCCAGACCGCGCAGTCCGTGGCCAAGAGCTTGGGCATGCGTCGCGTGGATACCCAGTCGCTCGCCGAACCCAGTATCAATGTGCGTCTCGGGACGGCCTACCTGCGGGACATGAAAGAAAAATTCGAAGGCTCCGCCGTCTTGGCGAGTGCCGCCTACAACGCGGGCCCATCGCGCAGCCAACTCTGGCGGGCCTCACTCGATCGCCCGATCCCTGGAGCGGCCTTTGCCGAGTCCATTCCGTTTACGGAGACACGCGACTATGTAAAGCAGGTGCTCGCCAATACGGTGATGTACGAGGTCCTCCTCAGCCAGCAGGCTGCAGAAGGCGCCTCCCGTAGCCTGGGCCAATGGCTCTCCGAGATCGGCCCCCGTCCGGCACGGACCCCGGCCGCGGGCATCACCCGCGTCGGATTACAAAAGGATTAATCACCGCTATGTCCTCCCAGACACACCCCTCTGTGATCGCTGTGCTTGGGGCCAGTGGCTTTATCGGCCAGGCACTCTGCGCCTTTCTTGCCCGCGCCTCGCAAGGTACCGCGCGGCATATTCGTGTCATTACCCGCTCACGGGAGAAGGCCAAGGCCCTCTGGAGCCTGCCAGGCGTGGAAATTGTGCAGACCGATGTGCGGCAGGAGGCAGAACTCGCCGAGGCACTCGAGGGCGTTACGGCCGTGGTCAATCTGGTGGGGGTTCTGCAGAGCCGAACCGGAAAGCCCTGGGGGCCCGAATTTGATGAATCGCATGTACGGCTTCCCTCTCGACTCGCCCGATGTATGACACGGCAGGGGGTGCGTCGGCTGGTCCATATCAGTGCGCTTGGCGCCTCCGACCAGGCCCCTTCCATGTATCTTCGGTCCAAGGCGGCGGGCGAGGCAGCCCTACGCGGCACACTCAATCTTGACCTCACCATCTTGCGGCCATCGGTCGTCTTTGGCCCGGGAGACCAGTTTCTCAATCTCTTTGCGCAGATGCAGCGCTTTCTGCCCCTTGTACCCCTGGCCTCGGCGCATGCGAAATTCCAGCCCATTTATATCGGCGACATGGTCGCTGCGATAGCGACCTGCCTTAAAAAGCCACAGACGCGGGGCAAGACCTATGAGATCGTCGGCCCGGAAGTCTTAAGCCTCTATGAGATCGTGCATTGGGCGGGCTTCTATAGCGGCCACCCCCGGCCCATCTTTCCACTTCCTGACGGCCTTGCCTGGCTGCAGGCCCTCGTCATGGAGCATCTGCCGGGCAGGCCCTTACTGTCTCGCGACAACCTGGCCTCCGCTTCGGTACCCAATATAGGCCAAGGCCCTATGGCAGAAGAACTCGAACTGCCCAGCCCCGTCAGTCTGCATGCCATCGCTCCGGCCATGCTGGGCGGCCAGACCCCACGGGGCAGACTTCTGGCTCGACGCGCACACGGTCGTTGACCTCGGTCGCCTCTCTCGCCCCAGATCGGTGGGCTGATCCTATCGTGGGGCGGCTACCAGCCGGGATCTCCGTCTTCTGTGTCGGGGGCGCCGTGCGAGATGCCTTGCTCGGCCTGCCGAGCCAAGACCGAGACTACCTGGTGGTAGGTGCCACCCCCGCGGCCATGGTGCATGCTGGCTTTCGGCCTGTGGGCCATGACTTCCCCGTCTTTCTTCACCCCATTACGCAGGCCGAATATGCACTGGCCCGAACCGAGCGCAAGTCGGGCCATGGATACAAAGGATTTGTCTTTCATGCCAGCCCCGAGGTGGGCCTTAAAGACGATCTGGTGCGGCGCGATCTCACCATCAACGCCATGGCAGTTGACAGCAGCGGCCAGCTGCATGACCCCTTCGGGGGCCAGTCCGACCTCTTACAGAAGCGCCTGCGGCATGTGAGTGATGCCTTTGCCGAGGATCCGGTGCGGCTGCTTCGGCTTGCCCGGTTTCTGGCCCGCTGGCCCAACTTCACGGTCGATGCAAAGACCGAATCCCTCTGCCGAGACATGGTGGTACAAGGCGAGGTCGATGCACTCGTGCCCGAGCGCGTCTGGCAAGAACTCTGGCGCGGACTGGAGGCGAGCGCTCCAGAGGCCATGCTGGCCTTTCTCTGTCGCCTCGACTGCTATCAAACGATCACTGGGGTCGCCCCGCCAGAAGTCGCCGCGCTCGCCACCCTCTCGGCCTTACGTGCGGCCGAACTCCCCACCAGTCTGCTCGCCGCCTGGCTCTGGGGCAATCAGCCAGAGCCGCCCAAGCTCCCCCTCCCGCGCGAGGTCTCCCAGTGGGCGGGCCTCATCCGGCGGGGTGCACACCAGCCGCCCCTTCGTCTGCCCTATAGCCAATGGCCGCAGTCTCTCGTGGGCTGGGCAGAGGCATCCGACCTCTTTCGTCAGCCCGACCGTCTTGAGGCCTTACTTGGCTGCGCATCGGTCATGGCGGGCAAGGCCGCTTCTGGAGAAGGAGTAGAAGGGGGAGAAGGGGGAGAAGGGGCCTTGCGACGTGACCTCTGGGCAGAGACTACTCGGAAGCTTCTCTCCTACCCCGTGGGAGAACATGCCCAGGCGGCTGCCCAGCAGCAGCGGCCGGTAGCCGAGGCCGTGCGTGCTGCCCGAGAGACGTTCGTGGCCCAGTCCCTTAGACAGCAAGGCCTCGGGTAGCGGTCAGTACCAGAAACGACTGCCCCATCGCCCCATCGGACAGAAGCGTCTGCAGGCCCGAGAGGGCCGTAAGGGCGGGCAGGCTCTGTGGCGGAGACCCCGCACCAGCCGCACCAAACAGACGATGCCGTGCGTCTTCCAAAACGCCCTGATCCAAGAGCCAGGCCGCCTGGGTCTGTAGACAGAGGGCAACCTCGGGCGCCGTTATTGCCTCGGCAACCTCCGAGAAGTTGACATGGGCCGTCAGATCCTGGGCGCCGGGACGCGCGAGGAGTTCCTCCCAGTCATCAATGCGTCGATGCCGCCAGTGTCCGGCAAGCGTGCCCCCACAACGGTCTGGGTGATCTAGCTCGTATTGCTCGTAGCCGTAATCGATCAGCAGCAGCGCCCCCCACTGCAAAGATCTCATTAGGCGCCGCGCCCACGGTGCAAGGCCAGGCGCCCATTCCCCACGGTGCCCTGCGGCCCAGCCCAGGCCCATCGCCTGCTGCCGCGCCTGCCGCGCCTGCACAAGACTGCGTAGGGGCTCTCGAGCAGGCTGCCGCGACCAGCGCAGGGGGCCTTCGGGGTCGACCTCCAGCCCCCATTCCCAGACCTCCGGGGCACTGCTGTCTGTGCTGTCGGCGCTGTCCCAGCCAAAGACCTTAACGGGAAAGGCATCGGCCACCTCATTGGCCAGAATAAGGCCCCTCATGGGGGTGTCCTCGCCTTGGCCCCCCCCATACCAGGAGAGGCGATCTGCCAGAGGGGCGGGGAGTTGCGAGAGACGCCCCTTCTGTAGGGCGCGCATCGCCGGGCTAGGCTCGACAATCTCGTAGGCCTGCGGCAGACAGCCCTGGGCAGAGAGCAGGGTCAACACATCAGCGGCCAGGGCACCATTTCCTGCGCCATATTCCCGAATCTTCAGAAGGGACGGGTCACGGGCCTGACCGGCAATCGACACAAATCGCCGCGCCACGGCACCAGCCAGCCAGGGGCCAAGGCCCGTGGCCGTGACGAAATCCCCTGCTGGCCCAAACGGGCCATCGGGCTGCGCGCCGCCAGCGGCGTAATACCCAGCGGTCGGGTGGTAGAGAGCCCAATGCATGAATCGGTCAAAACCGAGCCAACGGGTCTGCGGATCGGCCTCTCGGCAGAGGGCCTCGCGCACCTGACGTTCTCTCTCGGTAGAAGGCGCAGCAGACGGGTTCATGGCGGCAGAGTATCAAAGGTAGACTTGCGGCATGTCTGCGCCTGCCTCCCCCTGTCTCGAGCCCGACCGTCCGGCTCCCCCCGCTGCTGCCTTGGTCACCGGCGCAGGAAAGAGACTGGGCCGATCGATCGCCTGGGCCCTTGCCCAAGAAGGGTGGGCCATCGCGGTGCACTATCGCTCAGCAGAGGAAGAGGCAGAAGACCTGGTGCGTAAGATCGTTGCAGCTGGCGGACGGGCGCGGGCGTTTCAGGCCGATCTCGCGCTTCCCCAAAATCCACAGGATCTCGACCAGTGGCTTGATGCAATCAGTGATCACCTAGGCCCCGTAAGGCTTCTGGTCAATAGCGCCTCACGGTTTTCTTTTGACCTCGCAGACAGCTGCACCACGGAGAGCCTTCTCAGCCATTACCAGACCAACCTCATCGCACCCGTTCTGCTCACCCAGGCCCTCTATCGGCATGTGCAGAAAAGCCAGCCCCAGGGACAGGCGCCCTGCCTGCCGCAAGGGGTGGTGATCAATCTTCTTGACCAGAAGCTTGCCAACCCAAACCCGGATTTCTTTAGCTACACCCTCTCGAAGGCCGCCCTCCAACAGGCCACTGCCCTGATGGCCCGAAGCCTTGCACCCTGGCTTCGGGTCGTGGGGCTCTCGCCAGGATTCACCCTGATTGCCGAAGGCCAGTCGCCAGAAGCCTTCGCCCAGGCCCACCGCATCTCCCCGCTTGGGGAATCCAGTCGCCCCGAGGAAATTGCCCAGGCGGTATGCTGGCTGGCCACGGCCCGTGCCATCACCGGTACCACGGTGCTGGTCGATGGGGGCCAACACCTCATACCCAGCGATCGTGATCTTCAATTTATGACCAGCACACCTTCCTAGCCGCAGATGACTGCCCTTTTTGATCCCCGCCTCGCCGACTGTCGTCGGCTCTTTCTCTCAGGATTTGTCACCGATGCATCGATCGGCTTTCATGGCCACGAGAAGTCACGCAGGCAACGCGTGGTCATTGATGTCGACCTCTTTCTTCCTCTGACCTCGAGCCAGTCCGCACGAGACAGTATTGCGGATGTAGTGGACTATGACTTCATGCGCGCAGGCATTCGGGCGCTGCTTGCAGACCGGCACTTTAATCTGCAAGAGACACTGGTCGATGCGATTGTGGACTTCTGTCTGGCGAAGTCTCCGGCCCGCGCGGTACGCGTACAGACCCAGAAGCCCGATGTCTATGAGGACTGCAATAGCCATGGCGTCGAGGCGCTGGTCTGGCGCAGTGCCGATGCCTAGGACCCTCGCGCATGCACCCGCCACCAACCCAGGCCATGTCTCTGTCGAGTAACGCCCCTGCCGCCGACCTGCTTACCCATACCAGGCTGCAGGAGGTTCCCTGGAAGCCCATGTCGCCCCCGAGGGCCTACAAGAGCCTGCGCAATGAGACCGAGATCCAAAAGCTCTCCAAGCGCTTGTATCGCCAGGTGGGGCAGGCGATTGCAGACTTTGCCATGATCGAACCCGGCGATCGGGTCATGGTCTGCATGTCCGGCGGGAAAGACAGCTATGCCCTGCTCGACCTCCTAGAGGGGCTGCGCAAGCGGGCCCCGGTTCCCTTTAGCCTTGTTGCGGTCAACCTCGATCAGGGCCATCCGGGCTTTCCCACCGAGGTGCTGCCCGACTATCTGCGTGCAGGGGGCTTTGATTTTCATATCGAGCGTCAAGACACCCACAGCATCGTTAAGCGTGTGATTCCCGAAGGACAGACCACCTGCTCGCTCTGTTCGCGGCTTCGGCGCGGCATTCTCTATCGGCTTGCCACCGAACTCAAGGCCACCAAGATCGCCCTCGGGCATCACCGCGACGATATCTTGCAGACATTCTTTCTGAATCTCTTTCATGGGGGCAGCCTGAAATCGATGCCGCCCAAGCTGCGATCCGACGATGGCCAACACGTCGTGATCCGCCCCCTGGCCTATGTGGAAGAAGAAGACCTCGAGGCCTGGGGAGTCCACCGCGCCTTTCCGATCATTCCCTGCGACCTCTGCGGCTCACAGGAAAACCTGCAACGCCAGCAGGTCAAGGCGCTGCTCAGAGACTGGGACAAAAAATACCCTGGGCGCATTGACTCCATGTTCAAGGCCCTGGGCAATATCAAGCCTTCGCATCTGCTCGATCAGAGCCTCTTTAACTTTCGCGATCTGCCCACCGTTCAGGACCCCGAATGAGTTCCCTGCTGCGCATGGTCACCATCGGCTGGGTGATCCTTAAGTTCGGGCTCGATCAGCTGGCCGTCGATGGCGCACGCAGAGGACTGAACTCCCGAAGTCTGGGCGTGCTTCTGCAGCTGCTGCGCCTAGGACGCCGGTTTGAAGAGAAGCGGGGGGTACGTATTCGTCAGGCGCTTGAGAGCCTAGGGCCCATCTTTGTGAAGTTCGGGCAGGTCTTATCCACCCGGCGTGACCTGCTTGCCGAAGACATTGCCGATGAGCTTGCCCTCTTGCAAGACCAGGTGCCGCCCTTTGATTCTGCCCTCGCCATCGCAACCATCGAGCGGGCACTCGGCCAGCCCCTGGCCAGCATCTTTGCCTCCTTTGATGCCCAGCCCGTCGCCAGCGCCTCCATCGCACAGGTGCACTTTGCCCAGCTGCACGATGGCCGCGAGGTGGCGGTGAAGGTGCTACGGCCGGGCATGGCGCAAATCATCGATAAAGACCTCGCCCTACTGCGTCTCTTTGCCCAGGTTGTCGAGCGGTTCTCCGCCGATGGCAAGCGCCTCAAGCCCAGGGAGGTGGTTGCCGAATTTGACAACTATCTTCATGACGAACTCGATCTTGTGCGCGAAGCGGCCAACGCGACCCAGCTGAGGAGAAACTTTGAGGGCTCTGCGCTGCTGCAGATTCCCGAAATGATCTGGGACCTCTGCCGCACCGACGTGCTCGTCATGGAACGGGTCTATGGTATTCAGATCAATCGCATGCAGAGGCTGCGTGAGGCGGGCGTTGACCTCAAACAGTTGTCACGCGATGGCGTGGAGATCTTCTTCACCCAGGTCTTTCGCGATGGCTACTTTCATGCCGATATGCACCCGGGCAATATTCTGGTGGCCGACCGCGGGCCGCGCTTCGGTCGCTATATTGCGCTCGACTTCGGCATCGTGGGCACCCTCTCGGAGTACGACAAGAACTATCTGGCGCAGAACTTCTTGGCCTTTTTTCGGCGCGATTATCGTCGGGTGGCGGAGCTGCATATTGAGTCGGGCTGGGCGCCTGCCGACACCCGGGTCGATGCCCTGGAGGCGGCGGTGCGAGGGGTCTGTGAGCCCTTTTTTGACCGGCCCTTGAAAGAGATCTCACTTGGCCAGGTGCTCCTGCGGCTCTTTCAGGCCTCACGGCGATTCAATGTGGAGATACAACCGCAGCTTGTTTTGCTGCAAAAGACCCTGCTCAATATCGAGGGGCTCGGCCGTCAGCTTGACCCCGACCTCGACCTCTGGGTCACCGCCAAGCCCTTTCTCGAGAACTGGATGCAGGAGCAGGTGGGCTTTGCGGCCCTGCGCCGTCAGACCCAACGCGAGGCAGAGCGCTGGGCGGCAATGCTGCCACAGCTACCGCGTCTGGCCCACACGGCCCTCTCGCGGCTAGCCTATCCAGAGCCCAACCCGGTAGCCCTGGGTCTTGCGCGCCTCACGCGGGAGACCCGAAAGACCCGACGCTGGGTGTTGCTCCTCTGTCTGCTTGTCTTGCTGCTGCTGTTAAATATGGGGGCTCTGATCATCAAGATCTGGGGAATCGAACTGCCGAGTCACTAGGGGAATCCTTCTTATGCTACTTACACTGGTCGGTATCTATCTAGTTCTTTCTATCGTCATTGGCCTACTGGCGGCCCGGCGCGTGCATTCCGCCAGCGACTACATCACCGCAGGCCGTAACCTGCCCATGCCCGTGGTGATGTCGATGGTCTTTGCCACCTGGTTTGGGGCCGAAACGGTACTCGGGATCTCAGCCACCTTTCTCGAAGAAGGCTTTCGAGGGCTGATCTCCGACCCGCTCGGGGCCTCGTTATGTCTGGTCTTATTTGGGCTCATCTTCGCCTTGCCGCTCTACCGCCTCAGACTCATCACCCTCGGAGACTTTTTTCGGATTCGATTCGACCGACGTATCGAGCTGGTGATCTCCCTGTGTATCGTGATTTCTTACCTAGGCTGGGTCTCGGCGCAGGTCACGGCCCTGGGCCTGGTCTTTAATGTCTTGTCAAACGATCTCATCTCCATGAACCAGGGTATGGTGATCGGTGCGAGCGTGGTCCTGCTCTACACCTTGGTCGGCGGTATGTGGTCGGTCGCGGCCACCACCTTTGTGCAGATGATTGTGATCGTCATTGGACTGCTTATTGTCTCCAGTATGGCGGGCGATATGGCCGGTGGTATTCCGGAGGTCATCGCGAAGGCCGCGGCCGAAGGCAAATTTGAATGGCTGCCCAGTCTCGACCTCGTCGATATGCTCGGCTGGGCCGCAGCGCTCTTCACCATGGCCCTGGGCTCCATTCCACAACAAGACGTCTTTCAGCGGGTCAACTGCGCCAAGAATGAGTTTGTGGCCGTCTGGGCCACCACCCTCGGAGGCATCGCCTACTTCTTCTTTGCCGCCGTGCCCCTCTTTCTGGGCTACACCGCCAGCATCATCGACCCCGAACTCACCAAGAGGCTCATGGAGGAAGACTCACAGCTCGTTCTGCCAAGCCTCGTGATCGCCCATATGCCGTTCTGGGTGCAGGTCGTATTCTTTGGCGCCCTGCTCTCTGTCATCATGAGCACAGCCTCCGGCACCCTGCTCGCCCCAGCGGTCACCTTTGCCGAGAATGTGATCAAGGGATCTGTTCCCCATATGTCCGACCGGCAGCTGCTGCTCACTACCCGTATCACCGTCTTTGTCTTCACGCTTATGGTCACGGTCTATGCGGTGATTACCGATGCCACGATTCACACCATGGTCGAAAACGCCTATCGGATTACCCTGGCCGGGGCCTTTGTGCCGCTGGCCGCGGGGCTCTTCTGGCGTCGGGCAAGTAACCTCGGGGCCGCGCTGTCGGTCTTCTTCGGTCTTGGCGTCTGGCTGATGCTCGAGATCTCCGGGGCCGAATTGCTCGTGGAGCCGCAGCTTATTGGTCTGGGCTTTAGTCTCGTTGGCATGGTGCTCGGGTCCTTTATTTCCCCCAACCCGCATGCGAGCCAGCCCTCCGGCATGGCGCTGCACCGATCCCACCCCACGAGTTTCTAAGGCATCCCTATGCATGTCATCGTGCTGGCAGCAGGTAAGGGCAGTCGCATGAAAAGCAGCCTGCCCAAGGTGCTCCACCCGATCGGGGGGCTTCCCATGGCGGGGCACGTTCTGCAGACTGCACAGATGCTTGGCGCCCACCGATTGGTGGTGGTGGTGGGCCATGGGGCCGAATCTGTGCGCAACGGGCTCTCGGGGTTTGACACGGCCCACTGCCCTCTGGCCTTTGTCGTGCAA
>JBEDFV010000028.1:0-5678 GCA_041175005.1 Pseudomonadota bacterium | reverse complement strand
TGAGCGCATCGACGAGCCGTTGGCATTGTTCTGGCGTGCCAATGGTAATGCGCAAGAAATCTTCAATACGTGGCCGGCTAAACTGACGAACCAGAATTTTGCGGTTACGCAGTTCTTGCATCAGCCACGCACCCCGATAGCCCGGGTGTCTCGCAAAGACGAAATTGGCCATAGAGGGTAGGACCTCGAACCCCAACGCGGTCAGTGACGTGCTGAGAAAGCATCGGTCGTTCTGAATCCGTGAACGGTTGTCTGTGAGCCAGTCGGTGTCTCGAAGTGCCTCAACGGCCGCCCGACCCGCAAGTCGATCTACCGGATAAGAGTTAAAACTGTCCTTCACGCGGATGAGCGCGTCGATAAGGGGTTCTGCGCCAAAGGCCAGACCAACGCGAAGTCCGGCCAGTGCCCGCGACTTCGACAGCGATTGGGTCACCAGAAGATTGGGGTGCTCGCGAATCAGGGGCACACACGATTCCGCCCCAAAGTCCAC
Organism: Pseudomonadota bacterium; assembly: GCA_041175005.1. GTDB lineage: Bacteria > Pseudomonadota > Gammaproteobacteria > Burkholderiales > Burkholderiaceae_A > Hahnella. Next base: position 5,188 of record JBEDFV010000028.1, on the reverse strand, counting down.
ATAGGCTTCATCCACAACCACCATTAACTCGGGCCGCTCTCGCAAAAATGCCTGGATCACGTTGCGCGAGAGCGCCAGGCCGGTCGGGGCGTTGGGGTTAGGAAAGATCACGGCCCCGGCCTCTGCAGGTATCTGGCTAAGGTCGATCTCAAAACGGCTGTTGAGCGCAAACTCCGCAAATCCAATGCCGTAGAGCCGACAGTAGCTCGGATAAAAGCTGTAGCTAATATCGGGAAAGACAAGTGGCCCACGGCTCGGATGGTTCAGCAGCGCCTGAAAGGCGAAGGCCAAGACCTCATCGGAGCCATTGCCCACAAAGACTTCATTAGAGGACAGCCCCCAGTCGGCGGCGGCCGCCTGCCGTACAGCCATGCTTGCCGGATCAGGGTAGAGCCGCAGACTGGCCCCATCGCCCTCTAATTCGTCTTGCAAGGCCGAGACGACCCGGGGAGAGGGCGGGTAGGGATTCTCGTTGGTATTGAGTTTAATAAGATCGACAATCTTTGGCTGCTCTCCCGGAACGTAGGGAGAAAGCCCATGGACCACCGAACTCCAGAACATGCTCATGCGGCGAACTGTATCATTGCGTCATGAGAACCGCGACGGTGACACGGAAGACCGCAGAGACCCAGATCTCTGTGGCGATTGGGCTGGACGGTACCGGTGCGAAGACCTTGCAGTCTGGCATTGCCTTTCTTGACCATATGCTCGATCAGATCGCCCGCCATGGGCTGATTGATTTGCGTATTGAGGCGGTTGGCGATCTTGAGATCGATGCCCACCACACGGTTGAGGACATTGGCATTACGCTGGGTCAGGCTTTTGCACAGGCCATCGGCAATAAGCAGGGCATTACTCGTTATGGTCATGCCTATGTGCCCCTCGATGAAGCCCTCTCGCGCGTCGTAATCGACCTCTCGGGTCGGCCCGGTCTAGAATTTCATTGCGCCTGGAAGCGCCAGTTTGTCGGCCAGTTCGACCTTGACCTGGTGCATGAGTTTTTCCAGGGCTTTGTCAACCATGCCCAGGTGACCGTGCATATCGACAACCTCCGCGGAGAGAATGCCCACCACCAGTGCGAGACGATCTTCAAGGCCTTTGGTCGTGCGCTGCGCATGGCCATTAGCCTAGACCCCCGTCTCGACCCTGCCGCTATTCCTTCCACAAAGGGAAGCCTCTAGCAACTTGCTGGCCATCGTTGATTACGGATCGGGCAACCTGCGTAGCGTTGAACGGGCTGTGCAGGCTGCCTTGCAGAGTCTGGGACGCGACCCCAGTGCCGTGGCATTGGTCTCCGATCCCGAGGTGCTGACCCGGGCCGAACGTGTCATTTTCCCGGGCCAGGGATCCATGAACGACTGCATGCAGAATCTCGTAGCCTCAGGGCTTATGCCCGCCCTACGTGAAGTGATACGCACACGGCCTTTCCTCGGGATCTGCGTGGGTGAGCAGATGCTCTTTGCCCAGAGCGAGGAACGAGACACGCCCGGACTGAATATTCTCCCTGGACGCGTGCTGCGGTTTAGCGCCGCGCGGGGGGCGGTCGATGACGGAGGCAGAGCGCTGAAGGTGCCGCATATGGGCTGGAATGCGGTGCGCTTTGTCCGGCCCCATCCCGTTACCGACGGACTTGCCGGGCCCTCAGGGGCCTGGTTTTATTTTGTCCACAGTTACCACGCCGAACCCGAAAAGCCTGAGCAGGTGCTCGGTGAGTCTGACTACGGCATCCGCTTTACCTGCGCGGTGGCGAGCGATAACATTGTGGCCACCCAATTCCATCCGGAGAAGAGCGCCGCAGTCGGCCAACGTCTACTGGCCAACTTTCTGCGATGGTCTCCAGCATAATCGGACCAAGGGTTTTCTGAGAGTAGAAGTCTATGGCGTTGCATCTGATTCCCGCGATTGATCTGAAAGACGGCCAGTGTGTGCGTCTGCGTCAGGGCGACCTCACCGATGCCACGGTCTTTTCCGACGACCCGGCCGAGATGGCCCGTCAGTGGGTTACCCAAGGGGCCAGACGCATTCACGTGGTCGATCTCAACGGCGCTGTGGCCGGCCGGCCCAAAAATGAGCCCGCCTTACGCGGCATCATCCGTGCTGCCGGCGATATTCCGGTGCAGGTCGGGGGCGGCATACGCGACCTCGAAACAATCGAGCGCATGCTCGACGATGGGGTCAGTTATGCCGTGATCGGCACGGCCGCCGTCAAAAACCCGGGGCTCCTGAAAGATGCCTGCGCGGCCTTTATGGGCCACATTATCGTGTCCATCGATGCCAAAGATGGGCGGGTGGCCACCGATGGCTGGAGTAAGCTCTCCGGCCACGAGGTCATCGACCTTGCCCGCAAGTTTGAAGACGATGGGGTAGAGGCCATTCTCTATACCGACATTGGTCGCGATGGCATGCTCACGGGTGTCAACCTCGAGGCCACGGTAAAGCTCGCCCAGTCGGTCAAGATCCCCGTTATTGCCTCTGGTGGTATTGCCGGGCTTGCCGACATCGAAGCCCTCTGCGCGGTGGAGTCTGAGGGCGTTATGGGCGCCATTCTGGGTCGGGCACTCTATGAGGGACGGCTCGACTTTGCCCAGGCTCAGGCCCTGGCCGACAAGTTTCAGGCGTAGCCGGGGGTGCTTGCCAAACGCATTATTCCCTGCCTCGATGTCAATGCGGGGCGGGTCGTGAAGGGCACCAACTTTGTCGACCTGAGAGACGCGGGGGACCCGGTAGAGGTTGCCCGACGGTACGACGCGCAAGGGGCAGACGAGATTACCTTTCTCGATATCACCGCCTCTTCCGATGCCCGTGGTCTGATCTTTCCCATGATTGAGGCGGTGGCCAACCAGGTCTTTATTCCGCTTACCGTTGGTGGGGGTGTGCGTTCGCCCGAGGATGTCCAGCGTCTCTTAAACGCCGGGGCCGACAAGGTGAGCATCAACACAGCCGCCATCGAAAACCCCGATCTCATCTCGGCCTGCACCCATCGTTTTGGGTCGCAGTGCATTGTGGTGGCGATCGATGCCAAACGCCGCGACCCGCTGGTCGAGGCGGCGGGATGGGAGGTCTTTACCCATGGCGGACGCCGTGCTACAGGGCTTGACGCCGTGCAATGGGCGCAGCGGGTGGCGGCCCTGGGGGCAGGCGAAATTCTCCTGACCAGCATGGACAGAGACGGCACCCGATCAGGGTTTGATCTGGCTCTCACGCGGGCGGTCTCGGAGTCGGTGCATATTCCTGTCATTGCCTCCGGTGGCGTAGGCAGTCTGCAAGACCTGGTCGATGGCGTTACCCTCGGATCTGCCGATGCGGTTCTTGCCGCGAGCATCTTTCATTTTGGCCAGCATACGGTGGGCGAGGCCAAACGCTATCTGTCTGAGAGGGGCATCTGTGTCCGCATGGATTGATCAGGTCCGATTCGATGGTCAGGGCCTTGTGACCGCTGTAGCCCAGGACCATCTGAGCCATCGCATCCTCATGGTGGCCCATATGAATCGTGAGGCCCTGGAAGCGACTCTGGCCACGGGCGAGGCCGTCTATTTTTCGCGCTCCCGGCAGCGGCTCTGGCGCAAGGGTGAGTCCTCGGGCCATGTGCAGCGTGTGCACGAGATACGGCTTGATTGCGATGGCGATGTGGTCTTAATGCAGGTGACCCAAGGTGGTGGCATTGCCTGCCACACCGGTCGCGTTTCGTGCTTTTATCTGCAATGGCAGAACGGATCGTGGCAGGCTGTTGACCCTGTTATCAAAGACCCGAAAGAGATCTATGCGGCCCCGTTGTCCGAGGGGCAGGCCGCAGTCTCCCCCGCCTCGGCCGCTGGCGCGTCTTCCAGACAGCCTCAGACCGTGCTTGGTCGGCTCGCCGATGTAATTGCCCAACGCCGAGGGGCCGACCCCGAAAAGAGCTATGTCGCCCGACTGCTGCAGCGCGCCCCCGATGCCGTATTAAAGAAGATTGGCGAGGAGGCCACGGAGACCGTCATGGCCTGTAAGGACGGGCTGCCTGACCGAATTGTCTCGGAGACCGCAGACCTCTGGTTTCATTGCCTGGTCATGCTCGAGCAGCATGGCCTTCGGCCAGAGGCCGTGCTTGCCGAATTGATGCGCCGGGAGGGCCTTTCGGGTCTGGATGAAAAAGCCGCCCGTCAGGCGCAGGCTCGACAGCAAGACGAGCCGGGCGCCCACTGACGAAATAAAAAGGAGGCATGTCCATGGATTGTCTGTTTTGCCGCATTGCTGCAGGCGAGATTCCTGCGAAAAAGGCCTATGAGGATGAGGAGTTTCTGGTGTTCCATGACATCGCTCCCCGTGCCCCCTTGCATCTCCTGATGATTCCCAAAATACACATCGCCTCTTTGATGGAGGCGCAGGCTGCGCATGCGCCCCTATTGGGCCGGATGATGGCGCGGGCGGGTGCCTTGGCCGCGGAGAATGGCTCTCCGGACGGCTTTCGCCTGATCGTGAACAACGGCCGGGTGGGACGGCAAGAGGTGTATCATCTTCACATGCATCTTATGGGCGGCCCGTCTCCCTTGGGCGCCTCAGCAACCTTCTAGACGCTCTATCCTCTCGGAGTCACCGCATGGGCACTTTTAGTATTTGGCATTGGCTGATCGTTCTGGTCGTGGTCCTCTTGGTCTTTGGCACCAAGAAGCTGCGCAATCTCGGGTCCGATCTGGGTGGTGCCGTGAAGGGGTTTAAAGACGGACTGAAGGACGGCGGGGCCGAAGATAAGCCCGCTGCCGAGGCGCAGGCCCAGCCCGTTGCAAAGGTGGAGTCGCCCCAGACCATTGACGTCCAGGCAAAGGACAAGACCCCCACCGGGAGCTGAGTCGGCGGCCCACGCTTTCTGAAGTCAGGCCGTCATGCTGGATATCGGTTTTTCCGAGCTGCTCATGATTGCGGGTGTGGGCCTTGTGGTTCTCGGCCCCAAGCGGCTTCCTGTGGTTACCCGTACGGTTGGCACCCTCTTAGGACGCGCCCAACGCTATGTGGCCGACGTGAAGTCCGACATACAGCGGCAGATGGAAATCGAAGAGCTTCGTAAAGTGCAGCAGTCCGTGAGTGATCTGGGCAGTTCCTTGGAGAAGGGGGTGGCCGACCTTACCTCCCAGGCCGATGCCCTGGCAGGCGAAGTGACCTCGGGCATCGATGATTTCACTTCAGTCTATGACAAGAAGGCGGGCCTCTACAT
>JBEDFV010000027.1:0-4471 GCA_041175005.1 Pseudomonadota bacterium | reverse complement strand
TGGTGCTCGCCTTCGTGCAGGCCATTGGCATCTCGGTGGCGCTGGAGTCGCAGCCTGGTCTCGTTATTGATCCTGGCATGATGTTTCGGTTTACCACGGTGGTCTCTCTGGTAACCGGAACTATGTTTCTCATGTGGCTCGGAGAGCAGATTACCGAGCGGGGTCTTGGCAATGGCATCTCTATCATTATCTTCGCCGGCATCGTCGCGGGCCTGCCAAGCGCCTTGGGTGGGCTGTTCGAACTCGTTCGTACCGGCTCCATGAGCGCGATTGCCCTGCTCTTTATCGTGGCCCTCGTGGTCCTGGTGACAGGCTTTGTGGTCTTCGTGGAGCGCGGCCAGCGTCGTATTCTGGTGAATTACGCCAAGCGCCAGGTGGGCAATAAGCTCTATCAGGGGCAGACCTCGCACCTTCCGCTCAAACTCAATATGGCGGGTGTTATACCGCCAATCTTTGCCTCGAGCATTATTCTCTTTCCGGCCACGCTCACCTCTTGGTTTAGCGGGGGGCCCGAGAGCGGGATGCGTTGGCTGGCCGATATCGCCGCCTCGCTGTCTCCTGGCCAGCCGCTCTACATTGGCCTCTATGCAGCAGCCATTATTTTCTTTTGTTTCTTCTACACCGCACTGGTGTTTAACAGCAAAGACACGGCAGAGAATCTGAAGAAGAGTGGGGCCTTTGTGCCGGGTATTCGACCCGGTGATCAGACAGCCCGCTACATCGACCGTATTCTGATGCGCCTCACCCTCGTTGGGGCGATCTATATCACCCTGGTCTGTCTGCTGCCGGAGTTCTTGGTCTTGAAGTGGAATGTGCCGTTTTATTTTGGCGGCACCTCGCTGCTCATTATCGTGGTGGTCACCATGGACTTTATGGCGCAGCTTCAGTCGTATGTCATGTCTCAGCAGTATGAGAGTTTGTTGAAGAAGGCGAATTTCAAGGGAGGCCTGGTCCGGTAATGGCCAAAGACGATGCCATCCAGATGCAGGGCGAAATTCTGGAGAACCTCCCCAACGCCACCTTTCGGGTCAAGCTAGAAAATGGTCATGTGGTCCTCGGGCACATCTCCGGAAAGATGCGTATGCATTACATCCGTATTCTTCCAGGCGATAAGGTCACGGTGGAGCTCACGCCGTACGACCTCAGCCGTGCCCGTATTGTCTTTCGTGCGAAGTGAACGTGTTTGTTATTCAGGCTAAAAGGATATTTTTATGAAGGTTCTCGCATCCGTTCGGCGTATCTGCCGTAACTGCAAGATCATCAAGCGTCACGGTGTGGTGCGTGTGATCTGCACCGATCCCCGTCACAAGCAGCGTCAAGGCTAAAGAAGGAGTAGACAATGGCTCGTATAGCCGGCATAAACATTCCTAGTCACCAGCATGCAGACATTGGCCTGACCGCCATCTATGGCATTGGCAGACCCCGCGCCCGCAAGATCTGTGAGGCCGCAGGCGTGCCCTACACCAAGAAAGTGAAAGACCTGACCGACGACGAACTCGAGCGTCTGCGGGCCGAGGTGGGTAAGTTCAACACCGAGGGTGATCTACGCCGTGAAATCTCCATGTCTATTAAGCGGCTCATGGATCTCGGCTGCTATCGCGGCATGCGCCATCGCAGGGGCTTGCCCGTCCGTGGCCAGCGCACGCGCACCAATGCACGTACCCGTAAAGGCCCGCGTAAGGGCAGCATTACGCTGAAGAAATAAAGGATATTTTTTATGGCTAAGGCAGGCACAGCAACCCAGCGTACGCGCAAAAAGGTACGCAAAAACGTCACAGACGCAGTGGCCCATATCCACGCGTCTTTCAACAACACCATCATCACCATCACCGATCGTCAGGGCAACACCCTGTCCTGGGCGACTTCCGGTGGCGCTGGGTTTAAGGGTAGCCGCAAGAGCACGCCCTTTGCCGCCCAGGTGGCCGCAGAGGCTGCCGGCCGGGTGGCCGTCGAATGTGGTGTCAAGAATGTGGAGGTTCGTATCAAGGGCCCTGGCCCTGGCCGCGAGTCCACCGTCCGTGCACTCAATGCCCTGGGCATTCGCGTAACCCAGATCTCCGATGTCACCCCGGTCCCGCACAACGGCTGCCGCCCACCAAAGCGCCGCCGTATCTAGCCGTTATTTGTTCGTGGCCTTCTGCAAAGAAGGCGTTTAAGTCCACCGTCTGGGCTGTCGTTGGCGCCCAGACACTTCGGGGGTCAGAGCGTTCTGGTCCCGTTTCTCGAAAGGAATCGAAGTGGCACGTTATGTAGGTCCTCGTTGTAAGTTATCGCGCCGAGAGGGCACCGACCTTGGCTTCAAAAGCGCACGTCGGTCTCTCGAATCTAAATGCAAGCAGGACAGCAAGCCCGGCCAGCATGGCCGCGTGTCTGGCGCCCGCACCTCTGACTACGGCAAGCAATTGCGTGAGAAGCAGAAGGTCAAGCGGATGTACGGCATGCTGGAGCGTCAATTTCGGCGCTATTTTGCCAAGGCCTCTGGACAGAAGGGCAATACTGGCGAGAGTCTGCTCAAGCTGCTCGAGTCCCGTCTCGACAATGTCGTCTACCGCATGGGGTTCGGCTCCACGCGGGCCGAGGCGCGCCAGCTGGTGAGCCACTGTGCTGTGCTGGTCAATGGCCGGGTGGTCAACATTCCGTCTGCCCAGGTTCGTCCCAATGATGTGGTGGCCATTGCCGAGAAGTCTCGTGCCCAGGCCCGCATCATCTCCTCGCTTGAACTCGCTGAGCAGAATGGTTTTCCTGCCTGGGTCACGGTAGACCCGAAGAAGATGGAAGGCACCTTCAAGCAGATGCCCGACCGCGCAGACCTGCCGTCAGAGATTAACGAGAGTCTGATCGTCGAACTCTATTCCCGCTAATTGGACTTCGGTCTTTTGTCAAAGGATTCCCAATGCTGAATGCCTTTTTAAAGCCTCGCATTATTGAGGTTGAACCGATCTCAAAGAACTCCGCCAAGATTGTCATGGAGCCCTTTGAGCGCGGCTTTGGCCATACCCTTGGCAATGCCCTGCGCCGCGTGTTGCTGTCGTCTATGGAGGGCTACGCGCCAACCGAGGTGCAGATTTCCGGGGTGGTTCATGAGTACTCCACCATGGAAGGGGTGCAGGAGGATGTGGTCGACCTGCTGCTCAATCTCAAGGGTGTGGTCTTTCGTCTTGAGGGCCGTGGCGATGTGCTCTTGTCCCTGCGTAAGCAGGGCCCAGGGCCGGTGAAGGCCTCCGACTTCGAGCTGCCCCATGATGTCACCATTCTTAATCCTGAGCATGTGATTGCCCACCTCTCTGATGATGTGCGGCTTGAGCTGCAGCTGCGGGTGGAGAAGGGCCGCGGCTACGTTCCCGGTACCCTGCGCCAGCTTGCCGATGAGACCACCCGGTCTATTGGCCGTATTGTTCTGGATGCCTCATTTTCCCCGGTGCATCGCGTGAGTTACACCGTAGAGAGTGCGCGTGTGGAGCAGCGTACCGACCTCGACCGTCTGGTCATTGAAGTCGAGACTACCGGTGTCATTGAGCCCGAGGACGCCGTACGACAGGCCGCCCGTATTCTGGTGGATCAGCTCTCGGTGTTTGCTGCGCTCGAAGGCGCAGAGCCCACGGCGGAGCTTGGCCGTTCGGCCCAGGTAGACCCCATGCTGATGCGTCCGGTCGACGACCTCGAACTTACCGTTCGTTCGGCCAACTGCCTGAAGGCCGAAAGCATCTACTACATCGGCGACCTCATCCAGCGTACCGAGAATGAACTCTTAAAGACGCCTAACCTCGGTCGTAAATCGCTCAATGAAATTAAAGAAGTCCTGGCTTCGCGTGGTCTGACCTTGGGCATGAAGCTCGAGAACTGGCCACCGGCGGGACTGGATCGTTAATAGGAGAATCCCATGCGGCACCGTCATGGACTGCGTAAGCTTAATAGAACCTCTAGCCACCGAACCGCGATGTTCCGTAACATGGCCAACGCCCTGCTGCGTCACGAGGCCATTCGAACCACCCTCCCCAAGGCCAAAGAGCTCCGTAAGGTCGTAGAGCCACTCATCACGATCGGCAAGACCCCGAGCCTCGCCAATAAGCGTCTGGCCTTTAATCGGTTGCGCGACCGAGACATGGTCCTCAAGCTCTTCGGAGAAATCGGTCCCCGTTACGCCAGCCGTCCAGGTGGCTACTGCCGTATCCTCAAATGGGGATTTCGTCAGGGCGACAACGCACCGATGGCCCTCATGGAACTGGTTGACCGTCCGGAAGCCACCGAGGTCGTTGAGGCGTAGTACGGTCTGGCAGTCGTTGCCCCGCGCTTAGCGGGGTAACGGCCCTGGCGTCGATGCGCCAATAGCCGATGCGCCAATAATCTCTTTGAGCGCATCGACGAGCCGTTGGCATTGTTCTGGCGTGCCAATGGTAATGCGCAAGAAATCTTCAATACGTGGCCGGCTAAACTGACGAACCAGAATTTTGCGGTTACGCAGTTCTTGCAT
>JBEDFV010000026.1:0-3093 GCA_041175005.1 Pseudomonadota bacterium | reverse complement strand
ATCGGTAATGAGTCCCACCGACTCGCCGAGCCCCTGTCCGATAAGGGCGGAGGTGGGAGCGAGCATCTCACGCATGCCGGGGCCCCCCTTGGGCCCCTCGTAACGAATGACGACCACATCGCCGGCCTTGATTTTTCGGTCCATGATGGCGGCCATGGCGTCGTCCTCGGAGTTGAAGACGCGGGCGGGCCCCGTGATGACGGGGTTTTTCAACCCGCTGATTTTTGCCACGCAGCCCTCGGGCGAGAGGTTGCCCTTGAGAATGGCGAGATGGCCTTCTTTGTAGATCGGCTGATCAATAGGCCGAATGACGTCTTGGCCAGCTGGGGGCTGATCTGGAATGTCTTTGAGGGTCTCAGCAATCGTCTTGCCGGTAATGGTGAGGCAGTCGCCATGGAGCAGCCCTGCGTTGAGCAGCATCTTCATCACCTGTGGAATACCGCCCACCTTATGCAGCTCGGTGATTACGTATTTGCCCGAGGGCTTGAGGTCGCAGAAGACCGGGGTCCGGCGACGAATACGCTCGAAGTCGTCGATAGACCAGTCGACTTCTGCGGCATGGGTGATCGCCAGAAAGTGCAGCACGGCATTGGTGGAGCCACCGGTCGCCATGATCACCGTAACCGCATTTTCAATGCTCTTTTTGGTAATGATGTCTCGGGGCTTGATGCCTTTTTTTATCGCCTCGACCAGCACCCGGGCAGACTCCGCCGCGCTGGCGATCTTTTCATCATCCTCATTGGCCATGGTACTGGAGTAGGGCAGGCTCATGCCCATGGCCTCAAAGGCTGAGCTCATGGTGTTGGCGGTATACATGCCGCCGCAGGAGCCAGACCCAGGGCAGCTCTTCTGCTCAATGGCTTTGAAGTCTTCGGGGCTTAGGCGCCCTGCGGTGAATTCGCCCACTGCCTCAAACGCCGACACAATGGTCAGGTCTTTTCCTTTGTGATGGCCGGGCTTGATCGTACCGCCGTAGACATAGATGGCGGGCACATTGGTGCGGGCAATGGCCATCATGCCGCCCGGCATGTTCTTGTCGCAGCCACCGATCACCACCACCCCATCCATCCACTGGCCGTTGACACAGGTCTCAATACTGTCGGCAATCACTTCGCGGGAGACCAGGGAGTACTTCATGCCCTCGGTACCCATGCCGATCCCATCGGAAATTGTCGGGGTTCCGAAGACCTGCGGATTGGCCCCAGAGGACTTCAGCGCCGAGACCGCCGCATCGGCCAGTGGCTGCAGTCCGCTGTTACACGGGGTGATAGTGGAATGGCCGTTGGCCACGCCGACCATGGGTTTTTCAAAGTCTTCTTCCTTGTAGCCCATGGCGTAATACATCGAGCGGTTGGGGGCGCGGGCGACGCCTTGGGTGATGTTCTTTGAACGGTTATTAAAGGCCATAGGATTCCTGTCTGTGATGTCTTAGGTGTTGAATACGGATGTCGTTGGCGTCGTCGCCGTCATAGGCACAGCCAATATTGTGACTCATGGCACACTGACCAACATGACGACTCCCCTGATGCACCCGCAGTTTGATCCCGTCGCACTCGCCCTTGGGCCGCTGGCCATCCATTGGTATGGCCTGATGTATCTCCTGGCTTTTGGTGCCTTCTATCTGGTGGGGCGCTACCAGATTCAGGGTCGGTTCGACCCCCAACACAGCGGACTCACCCTCAAGGACCTCGAGGATCTGCTCTTCTTGGGTGCGCTGGGGGTCGTGATTGGCGGCCGTCTGGGGTATGTCTTCTTCTACCAGCCTGGCTACTATCTCTCCCACCCAGTGGAGATACTGGCGGTATGGCAAGGCGGCATGGCCTTCCATGGGGGGCTTCTGGGCGTCATTCTCGTAATGGTCTGGTTTGCCCAGCGTCGCCTGCACATTGCCCAGGGTGCACGGTTTGTCGAGAGATTCTGGGCTGTGGCCGATTATGTGGCGCCCCTGGTGCCCCTGGGTCTGGCCGCAGGCCGGCTAGGAAACTTTATCAATGGCGAACTCTGGGGCCGGGTTGCTGACCCGGAGATGATTCCCTGGGCCATGGTCTTTCCGCAGTCGGGCACCGATCTGCCAAGGCATCCCTCGCAGCTCTATCAGTTTCTGGGCGAGGGCCTCATTCTCTTCTGGATCCTCTTCTGGCTCTCAGGTCGTCCGAAGCCACGGGGTGTTCTGGCCTGTAGCTTTTTGGTTGGCTATGGGTCGTTGCGTTTTCTTGCGGAGTTTGGGCGAGAGCCTGATGCCTTCTTGGGTCTTCTGGCGTTCGGTGGTGAGGGGCTCTCTCCGGCCCTCTCGATGGGGCAGTGGCTGAGTCTGCCGATGATCCTCTTGGGGTTAATCGGTATGCGCGCCTGCATGCGCTCTCAGCGATAGGGCAGGGAATATACCGACTGCCGAATATAGGTCGGTTGGCTATCCTCGGTTGACATAAATTGCTGTCAACCATCGCCGCAATTCTTATAAAAACGCCCTTTGGACCATGAGGCACCCTGGCATGTCATCGATGAACTCTGCTGAGACGGCACCCGCGACGGGATCGCAGACCCCGGGTCATGTCTGGTGTGCCCGCTCGGGCACGGGGGGCATGGTGGCGACTGTCTGGCTGTCCCATCCGGGTCGTCACAACGCGATTTCGGTCACCATGTGGCGTGAACTCGCCGATCTCTTTCGTCGGTTCGCGGGGGAACATACCCTGCGGGCCGTGGTGATTCGCGGCGAGGGTGGTGCCTTCGCCGCGGGGGCGGACATTTCTGAGTTTGCCCAACACCGTTCGACCCGGGAGCAGGTTCAGTACTATCACGACCAGGTAATCGGCGATGCCTTGCGGGCGATCATGCACTGCCCCGCGCCCGTGGTGGCGGCTATCGATGGTCTTTGCATTGGCGGGGGGCTGGAGATCGCTTCGGTCTGCGATCTGCGTATTGCCAGTGACCGCTCCCGGTTTGGCATTCCGATCGGACGCCTGGGCTTTCCCTTGGCGCCGCATGAGGCGGCCTGTGTGGTGAGTCTCATTGGTCGGGCCAATGCCCTTGAGCTGCTTCTGGAAGGCCGTCTGTGGACGAGCGAAGAAGCGCTGGCCAAGGGACTTGTTAACC
>JBEDFV010000025.1:0-3216 GCA_041175005.1 Pseudomonadota bacterium | reverse complement strand
CATCTCGGCCTGTCGGACAGTACCCCCGGCGCTAACAAAAATTGGCGCATGGTGTTCGTACTCAAAGCTCGCCCCATTGAGTACGGCCACGACGCACATCACCAGTTCGCGCAGCTTGATCGGTACCGAGAGATCCGTGCGCACCTTACCAAGAAAAATATTCCAGCCCTCGGCCAGCGGCGGACTATGCAAGAGCATCCGGTCAAGCTTGAGCAACGACCCGCCGCGACGGGCCCGAATGGCGGCCACGAGATCTGCAGGATGGGCATGATCCTCGGGCAGCATAGGAATGACAGGGCTTGATGACATAGACGCTTCCTCTTCTAATGAATCAACGACAGAGACCACCAACGAGAGAGACTCAGTGGGGAGAGACAGCGCAGCCTTTCGCCCAGTGCCCCTCCGTTTAGGTGGAGGATAATCCAGAACTCTCGCGCTCCGGCCAAGGCCCCATTTTCATGACCACATCGTCTCACGCTAATCCATCGATCAATCGTATTGATCTCTTGCTCATTCTCTTTGTCACCCTGGCCTGGGGCTTTAACTACTCGGTGATGAAGTTCGTGGTCTCAAGTTATCCGCCGGCCACCTTTCGGGCCATTACCTTCTTTTTTGCCCTGATCTTTATCGGCCTCTATGTTCTCTACCGCAAGGAATCTTTTGGAATTCCGAGGCATGAGCGGGCCCTGGTCTTTAAGATCAGCGTCTTCAATATGCTCTTCTGGCATATCGGGCTGATCTTTAGCCTTACGCTGCTGAGTTCAGGGCGGGCGGCCATCGTGGGCTACACCATGCCCGTCTGGGCCCTGCTTGCCAGTGCGCTCGTCTACAAGGCCCGACTCACTGCCCGGGCGATCATCGGTGTGGTGCTCGCGCTTGCCGCCACCTACCTTCTTGCAGTCGATGAGATTCAGGCCTTTACTGGGCAACCCCTCGGCCTCGTCTTCATTCTCTTTGCCGCCGTCTGTTGGGGAATTGGCAACGCCATGATTAAACACTCCCCGCTATCAATCTCCACGGTGGTGCTCAATTTCTGGTCTCTCGCCATTTCGTGCGTCTTAGGGCTTGTGATTGCGATTGCGACTGAGGTGGCTGACTGGCGCATGCCCTCGGCCATAGAATGGGCCGGCATTTTCTACAATAGCCTGGTGGCCTTTGCCCTGGGCTATGTGGCCTGGTTCACCGTGGCCCGCAAGCTCTCTGCGGTGACGAGCGGGCTCTCGATTATGCTGGTGCCCGTGGTTGCCGTCTTCGGGGGAGCGTTCTGGCTATCGGAGGCCATTACCTGGGAAGATCTGCTCGCCCTGGCCCTCATATTGGCGGCGATGGCGGCCGTGTTGTTGCCGGGAAGACGGGCGAGCTCGTAATACGCAACCGGACCAGGGCGCCGTTAAATTCTCCCCAGCGCCTTCAGAACACGCTCTGGTGTAAAGGGCTGGGTACTCACCGAGGCCTTCAACGGATGCAAGGCATCGTTGAGCGCATTCATGATGGCGCCTGGAGCACCGGCGGTACCCGCCTCGCCTGCCCCCTTGGCGCCAAGCTCGGAGGAGCGCGTGGGGGTCGAGACGTGGGCCACCTCGATATCGGGCATCTCTGCGGCCATCGGCACGAGATACTCGGCCATGGTGCCATTGCGCATCTGACCATCTTCGCTGTACATACACTCCTCAAAGAGGGCACCACCAATACCCTGCACAATGCCCCCACGAATCTGCTCATCTACAAGCATTGGGTTGATGACCGTACCGCAGTCTTCCACGCACCAGTGTTTGAGCAATGTGACAAAGCCCGTCTCGGGGTCAACCTCGAGATAGGAGGCCTGAATACCATTGGTAAAGGTAAACCCATACTCGCGCGGCGTGTAGTGGCGCGTCACGGTGAGCTCGGACTGGAACTTTATGGGAAGCGTGTCGGGGCGGAAATAGGCCACGCGGCCCACCTCGGCCAGCGGCATCTTGATCGCCCCGGTAATTTTGTCGACCACATGGTCTTGGCGGACATCAAGCGTGGCCTTCTCGGTCTGAAGAATGGCAGCGGCAATATCAAGAATGTTTGAGCGCAGCGCCTTTCCGGACTGTAAGACCGCCTCACCCCCAATACCGGCGCCCCGAGAGGCCCAGGTGCCGCCTCCATAGGGCATGACACTGGTGTCACCGGTCATGACCCGGACCTTGTCGATCGAGACTCCAACCGCATCGGCCGCAATCTGGGCGAAGACGGCCTCTGTGCCCTGCCCCTGCTCCGTGACGCTACAGGTGACGGTGATCATGCCCTGAGGGTCCATACGCAGTGTGGCACCGTCTTGCGCCGAGATGCGGGCGCCACCAACCCCGTAGAAGGCCGGCGAGGGGTTGGTGACCTCGATCATGGCTGCAATGCCAATGCCACGATAGACGCCCTTGGCGCGCAGCGCCTCTTGCTCGGCACGCAGTGCGGGATAGTCCATGAGGTCGAGGAGTTTTTTGAGCGACTGCTGATGCGAGAGGCCCTCAAACTTAATGCCCGACGGAAAGGTGAGATAGGGATAGGCATCGTCGGGGATCATGTTCTTTGCCCGAAAGGCGGCAGGGTCCATGCCAATGGTGCGTGCGGCCTCATCGACAATACCCTCGGTGACTGCCACGGCAATGGGATGGCCCACCGCCCGATACTGGCATGTGACGTTTTTGTTGGTGAAGACGACATTCAGGTTGGCCCGGTAGTGCTTGTGGCGGTAGGGACCGCCAGTGAGGTTGACCACCTGATTGCCCTCGATGCCGCTGGTGCGCGGATAGACCGAATAGGGGCCAATACCGGTGAGATCGTCGAGATCAAAGCCAATAATCTCGCCATCACGGGTCACGGCAATACGAATGGTGACGGTGTGCTCACGGGCATGGATATCGGTAATAAACGACTCCATGCGGTCGGCCACAAACTTCACCGGGCGTCGTAGGGCCACAGAAATGGCCGCGGTTGCCATCTCGTCGGGATAGACATGGACCTTAATGCCATAGGAGCCGCCGACGTCTTTACAGATCACCCGTACATTGGACTCAGGAATATCGAGATGCTTGGAGAAGATGTCCTGCATCATGTGCGGCGCCTGGGTGGCATGGTAGACCGTCAGGCTATGGTCGGCCGGGTTGTAGTCGGCAAGGATAGACCGCGTCTCCATGCAGACGCCGGTATGGCGAGAAAAGTCGTAGGTCTTCTCGACCACATGGTCGGCCT
>JBEDFV010000024.1:0-6211 GCA_041175005.1 Pseudomonadota bacterium | reverse complement strand
GTTCTGCTGTCTCCTATTACGTGCCGCCTAGCGCAACACATCTACGACCATATCGAAACAACTTGAGCAATAAACTTTCGACCTTATTGCTGTTTTGCCCTGGGGGAATTAAAAACCCGTTGAGAACCAACGGGTTATTGGTAGCGGGGGTAGGATTTGAACCTACGACCTTCGGGTTATGAGCCCGACGAGCTGCCAGACTGCTCCACCCCGCGCCGCTTGAAGAACTACAATTCTACATGATCTTCTGTCCCCAATGCGCTGCACCAACGCGGCGCCAGATTCCGGCCGATGACAATCGGCTCCGCGACGTCTGTACCAGCTGTGGCCTGGTGCACTACGAGAATCCCAAAATGGTCCTAGGTACCTTGCCCGTCTGGGAGGGTCGGGTGCTGCTCTGCCGCCGCGCCATCGAGCCCCGCTATGGCCTCTGGACCCTGCCAGCTGGATTCATGGAATTGGGGGAGTCGACCGAAGAAGGGGCGCTTCGGGAGACCCAAGAGGAGGCGGGCGCCCGGGTGCAGCTCGGCCCGCTCTTTAGCGTCTTCGATGTCGTGCAGGCCAACCAGGTACACCTCTTCTTTCTTGCCGACATGGTCTCGCCCGCGCTCGACCCCGGCCCCGAGACCCTCGAGGCGCGGCTATTTGAGGAGGACGAGGTGCCTTGGGACACGCTGGCCTTCCGATCGGTACGCGGCACCCTCGAACGGTACTTTGCAGACCGACGCGCGGGCCGCTTTGGCGTGCACACGCAGACCTTGCGTTAGTCGCACCTCGCATCTCTCTGCGCGGCCCCTGATGCGCCAGCCTCCCACCCCCCGCCTTGCCTGGCTCGAACGGGGCGACGCCTTTCCCCCTGTCGAGCAGGCGCTCACCGAGGAGTCTGGGGCCAATGGCCTACTCGCGGCGAGCAACAGTCTGGATACCACCATGCTTCTGACCGCTTATCGCCAGGGAATCTTTCCTTGGTCGGGACCGGGGGAGCCGCTGCTCTGGTGGAGCCCAGACCCTCGAATGGTGCTCTGGGTGCCCGAGTTTAAGTTCCATCGGTCACTACGGCAGGCCGCAGTCAAGGCCCTTCGCGAAGGACACCGCCTACGCTGCGATACCGCCTTTGCAGAGGTGATGCGGGCCTGCGCGGCCCCTCGGCCGGGGCAGGCAGGCAGCTGGATTACCCCGCCCATTCTGCAAGGCTATGAGGCACTGCATGCTCAGGGTCTGGCCCACAGCATTGAACTCTGGCAGGGCGACACGCTCGTGGGTGGCCTCTATCTGGTGGCGTTGGGCCAGATGATTTACGGGGAGAGTATGTTTAGCCGGGTTCCGAATGCCTCTAAGATCTGCCTGGCCGCCCTCGTGCAGTGGCTCTCCCGCTGGAGTAGCCCTGAGGCGCCTATCGTCATCGACTGCCAGCAGGAGACGAGCCATCTCAAGAGCATGGGGGCGCGGCCCATTGCCCGGGACGCGTTTCTCGCGTTAGTTGCAGGTCAGACCAAAAAACCCGCGCTGCCCTGGGATCTTGACCCACCGAGCCTAAACATGTTTATGCTTACGCATGGCCAGTCTGCGTGATCTTCCCGTTGCGGCGCTGCAGTTTTATGTGACGGCGCCCTACCCCTGCAGCTATCTCGGGGGCCGAAAGGCCCGATCTCAGGTAGCCACACCAAACCACCTGATTACGCCAGAGGTCTATGGGGACCTGGTTCAAATGGGGTTTCGGCGCAGCGGCGCCTTTGCCTACCGGCCCTACTGCGACGGCTGCAAGGCCTGTGTTCCACTCAGAATTCCCGTAGCGCAGTTTGTGCCAAACCGCACCCAGCAGCGTGTGCTCAATCGGCTGAGCACCCTGCTCACCGTGCAGGAGGAGCCGCTTTCCTTCCGCGACGAGCACTACCAGCTCTACCAGCGTTATCAGTCGTCTCGCCACGCGGGCGGAGGCATGGACCAAGACAGCCGCGAGCAGTACGCGCAATTTTTGTTGCAGAGCCGGGTACAGACCCACCTGTTGGCCTTTCGTAGGCCCGACCAGAGCCTGGCGATGATCTCGATCATTGACCGGCTGCCCGATGGCTTCTCTGCGGTCTACACCTTCTACGACCCCGCCCAGCCCAAGGCCTCCTACGGCACCTACGGCGTGCTCTGGCAGATCATGGACTGCAAGGCCAAGGGGCTACCCTATGTCTACCTGGGCTACTGGATTGCCCAGAGCCCCAAGATGGCCTACAAGTCTGGGTTCCGGCCTGCAGAGGTCTTGCTGCAAGGCCGCTGGCAGTCGATCGCCGAAGAAGACCTCGCTGTGCCGGCATGACGCCGCAGCCCGCGGCCTGGGCCGCCTACGGGGCCCTGCGGCCTTTACTTTTCTCGCTCGACGCGGAGCGGGCACACCACCTTACGATGTTCGGCATCGGACTGGGCCATCGACTGCTCGGGGGCCTGCTTCCAGCGAGCCAGCCCCTGCCCGGCATTGCGCACACCGCCGCCGGCCTGGTGTTTCCGAACCGCGTGGGACTCGCGGCCGGACTCGATAAAAACGCCGATCACCTCGATGCCCTGGGCCGACTCGGTTTTGGCTTTCTAGAGGTGGGCACCGTGACCCCTCGTCCGCAGCCCGGCAACCCGCGACCGCGCATGTTTCGGCTGCCGCAGGCAGAGGCATTGATCAACCGACTTGGCTTTAACAACCTGGGGCTCGATGTCTTTCTGCAGAATGTGCAACGCTCTGCCTGGGTGCGGGAACGACGGGGCATTCTGGGACTCAACATTGGCAAGAATGCGGACACACCGATCGATCGGGCTGTGGACGACTACCAGACGGGGCTGGAGGCGGTCTATCCCTGGGCTGACTATGTCACGGTGAACATTTCCTCACCGAACACCAAGAACCTCAGAGACCTGCAGTCGGAGCAGGCCCTTGCCGGGCTTCTGCAGACATTAAAGAAGACACAGGCACGGTTACAGACGGCCCACCAGAGACGCGTGCCCCTCTTTTTAAAGATCGCCCCAGACCTCACCGAGGCGCAGCTCGAATCGATTGCCAGACTGATGCGCAGCCACGAGATTGAAGGCCTTATTGCCACCAACACGACACTCGACCGTCAGGCGGTCGAGGGACTGCGCCACGCCCAAGAGGCGGGCGGACTCTCAGGAGGACCCCTCTCAGAGAAATCGACAACCGTACTACGACAGATGCGCAGCCTGCTGGGGCCCGAGGTCGCGATGATTGGTGTGGGTGGAATTCTGAGTGCCCAGGACGGGCTTGAGAAGGCTGCCGCAGGTGCAGACCTGGTGCAGGTCTATACAGGGCTTATCTATCGCGGACCGCGCTTGGTGTCTGACCTCACGAATGCTTTTTTGGCCTGCCAGACCGCATAGCGGTCGGTAAAGGTCTTGCCCGAGGGGGCCATCATGTCGCGGTAATGGGTCCATCCACCCGCAAAGGGCAGGCTGGGAATGCGTCCAGACCGACCGCCACGCAGCCGCAAGAAACGATTGGCCACGCCGGTAATGAGTCGATAGAGATTCGGGCGCAGGGCTGCAAAGCCCCATACCCAGAGGGCCCAGCGTTCACGCAGGGGACGCAGATGCCGGTCAAACTGCCGCTCGCGCAGCTTGCGCAGCAAATCGGGGAGCGGGATCTTCACCGGACAGACCACATGGCACTCGCCGCAAAGCGTCGCGGCCTGCGGAAGATCGAGCGCGTTTTCGAGACCGGCATAGGAGGGCGTAAGCACCGAACCCATGGGGCCTGGATAGACCCAGCCATAGGCGTGGCCCCCGATCTTCTGATAGACAGGGCAGTGGTTCATACAGGCGCCACACCGAATACACCGCAGCATCTCTTGAAACTCACTACCCAGAAGGCCGGTGCGGCCCCCATCGACCAATACGAAATAGAGATAGGTGGGCCCATCGGGCTCGCCCTTGGCCTTCGTACCGGTGAGCAGAGAAATGTAGTTGGAGACCGACTGCCCGGTTGCCGAGCGGGTGAGTAGTCGGGCCATGGTGGCGAAGTCTTCCAGGGTGGGCAGCACCTTTTCAATGCCTGTCACCACCACATGAACGCGGGGCAGAATGGTACACATCCCCTCATTGCCCTCGTTGGTAACGATGGCCACCGAACCGGTCTCCGCAATCACGAAGTTGCCACCGGTCACACCCATCTCGGCCTTCAGAAACTTTGGCCGCAGCTCCTCTCGGGCCTCCCGGGTGAGCTGGGGAATATCGGTCAGCCGGGGCTTGTCATGCACGCGCGCAAAGAGATCGGAGATCTCTTCTTTGTCTTTGTGAATCACGGGCGCGATGATGTGACTAGGCGCCTCGTTGTCATTGATCTGCAGAATGTACTCGCCAAGGTCGGTCTCCACAGGCTCGACGCCCGCCTGGCGAAGCGCCTCATTAAGCGCCATTTCTTCGGAGACCATTGACTTCGACTTGGTAACGGTCTTGACCTTATGCTTCTTGGCAATCTGGACGACAAGATCTGAGGCCTGGGCCGCGTTTTCTGCAAAAAAGACCTTGGCCCCCTGCTCGGTGGCCTTCTTCTCAAAGAGCTCAAGCCAGATATCAAGGTTGTCAATCGCACGGTTACGCCGCTCCACGGCCGCATCCCGCGTGGCCTCAAAATCGATCTCGGTCATCGCCTGGGTGCGGGCGGTGACAAACTTCTCTGACAGGCGCTTAAGGTTTTTCTGCAGCCGCACGTCGGCAAGCTTCTCGCCCACACGCGCCTGAAAGTGCATTGACTGAACCTGCATCGTTAAAGGTCTCCCGCCAGTACCTGGGCCACATGCAACACCTGGGTCTTGTGGTCCCCTAGACGACGCAGCCGGCCTTCAATGTTCAGCATACAGCCAAGGTCTCCGAGCACCACGGCCTGAGAACCAGTGGCCTGAATATTGCCAATCTTTTCATCGACAATGGCCGAGGAGACATTGGCATATTTCAGCGCGAAGGTGCCGCCAAAGCCGCAGCAGGCCCGCGCATCTTTCATTTCACGAATCTCTAGGCCTGGCATCTTATTGAGTAAGGCCCTGGGCTGCTCGCACACACCGAGTTCGCGCAGTCCACTACAGCTGTCGTGGTAGGTAATACAGCCCGCCGACCTGCCGGGCAGATTCTCTAGCTTAAGGACCGAATGCAGAAAGTCGGTGAGCTCATAGATGCGGGCAGAGATGTCTGTAAGACGCTGCTTCAGGCCAGGGTCGTCAGAGAAGAGGTCGGCATAGTGGACCTTGATCATGCCCGCGCAGGAGCCCGAGGGCACCACGACGTAGTCATAGCCCTCGAGCTGGGCGAGCACCCGCTCGGCAAGCCGATGGGCCGTGCGGCGATCGCCGGCGTTATAGGCCGGCTGGCCACAGCAGGTCTGCTCTGGCGGCACAATCACCTCACAGCCCCCAAACTCCAACAACTTAATTGCCGCAAAGCCAATATCGGGCCGCATAAGGTCGACCAGACAGGTCACATAAAGGGCCACACGGGGGGCTGATTCTGCGGTCATAACGATTTATCCTGAAGGGGACTTGCATTTTGCCATTTCATGAGACGAAATAATGGCTTTCTCAAGTTTAGTGCCTAAGCGTATGCGATACCCTGCCCCACCGGTCGTACCCCCGAAGCCTGCCATTCAGGTGATCGAGCGAATGAATACCCTGCTCGATGCCCTTGCACGTCAGTCCGACCCCGTCTCGCTCAAAGAACTCTCGCGCGTGACCTCGCTGCATCCCTCCACGGCGCACCGCATTCTCAATGACCTGGTCATGGCCCGGATGGTCGATCGCACCGAGCCTGGTCTCTACCAGCTTGGTATGCGCCTGCTAGAGCTCGGCAATCTGGTGAAGGCCCGACTCAATGTGCGGGACGCGGCCGCCGGCCCCATGCGAGACCTGCACAAGTTAACCGGGGAGACCATCAACCTCGCGGTGCGTCAGGCCGATGAGATTGTCTATGTCGAACGCGCGGTGAGCGAGCGCTCGGGCATGCAGGTGGTGCGCGCCATTGGAGGCCGGGCAGTGCTCCATCTCACCTCGTCGGGAAAACTCTTTCTCGCGGCAGACGATGCACGCGCCGTACGTTCGTACAGCATGCGTACCGGCCTTGCTGGCCAGACCCGCAATAGCATCACCGACGTACAACGACTGGAGCGCGAACTTGAGGAGGTACGCCGACAGGGCTTCGCGCGCGACAACGAAGAGCTAGAACTGGGCGTGCG
>JBEDFV010000023.1:0-16319 GCA_041175005.1 Pseudomonadota bacterium | reverse complement strand
CTCATGGTGTCCGGAGACTATGCGGTTGCTGGGCTCGTACTGGTGGCCACCCTGGGAAATGTGCTGGGCTCTGTGGTGAACTGGGGCCTCGGGCGATGGCTTGTGCAGTTTCAAGATCGCCGCTGGTTTCCGCTTTCGGCAGCAAAACTCTTGCGAGCACAGCAGTGGTATCAACACTACGGCAAATGGAGCCTTCTTCTGAGTTGGGTTCCGATCATTGGCGACCCGCTTACAGTGGCCGCCGGAATCATGCGAGAGCGCTTCCTGGTTTTTCTGCTGCTCGTGACCCTGGCAAAGTTCGGGCGTTACCTTGCGATTGTTTTGGTGACCACCGAAATTACCAGCTAAGTCGATGAACTCAGGCTATGCTTTTGCACAACCATGACCTTTAGCCCGCAAGACCACGACCTGCTCCAATCCAAGCCGCTCCTTGGGGTGAAGGTGCTCGAGTTTTGCCAGATTGCCGCCGGCCCCTTTGCCGGCATGCTGCTTGCCGACTATGGTGCTGAGGTGGTGAAGATCGAGCCCCCCGAGGGTGATGCCATGCGCCAGTGGCCGCCGGTAAAGGCAGGTATGAGCGAGAACTTTGCTTCGCTGAACCGAGGAAAGCGCTCGCTGGCGCTAAACCTGAAGGATCCTGAGGATCTCGCCCGTGCACAGGCCCTTATGCGGCAGGCCGATGTGGTGATCGAAAACAGTCGGCCCGGCGTTATGGCACGCCTTGGTATTGGTCCCGAATGGGCTCTACGCGAAAAGGCAAGTCTGGTCTACTGCTCGGTCTCTGCCTTCGGCCAGACAGGCCCGCGGGGTCAAGAGGGGGGCTTTGATGTCACGATTCAGGCCGCCTCAGGCGTCATGAGCGTGACAGGTGAACCCCAGGGTGCCCCGGTGAAATGTGGCGTGCCAATATCAGACTTCGCAGCAGGACTCTATGCCGCATTCTCGATCAGTGCGGTACTCACCAGGGTTCGGTCTGGAGGGCCGGGAGGCCATATCGATATTCCCATGTTCGCAACCAGCCTTGCCATCGCTGCCCTGCAGACCTCCGAATACTTTGGCACCGGCCAAAACCCCAGGCCACTAGGCTCTGCACATCCGCGTAATGCACCCTATCAGGCCTTCCGCGCGCAGGACGACTATTTTGTGGTGGCAGCCGGAAACAACAAACTCTGGGCCACCGTCTGTACGCAGGTGGGTCTTAACGACCTTATAGAGGATCCACGATTCAACACAACGACCCTTCGGGCCCAGAACCAGGTCGAGCTCAAGCAGATCCTAGAGCAGGCGTTTATGCAGCAGTCCGCAGCCCACTGGGTCTCGGTCTTTCAGGCGGCGGGGGTTCCTTCTTCCCACATCCAAAAATATAGCCAGGCACTAGACGACCCACAGACCCGGCACCTGGGCCTTGTGCAGCCGCAGGTGCTGCCGGGTCACGAGACCCGCACCGTCGGCTGCCCGGTCTGGCTATCCGGCCGCCCCGTGCCACTGGACACCTCAGTCGAAACGCTGGGTCAATCAAACAAGGAGACAGAACTATGGCGCAGTCCCTAGCAGACAACCTACCGGTGGATCGCCTGCGCCCTCTGCGCGAAGCGGTACGGGCATTGACCCGGCTTGCTGATGGGCGGGCCTCCGAGGCCGTTTTTCTTGCCAGAGGGAAAGAGATCCTTACCCAACTCATCAGCCAAGACGACTGGCTCGAGGAGGACTTTCGAAAGACCCACCCCGAGTATTACCAGCAGTATTTGTTGTACTGCGACCCGTACGAACGCTTCTCGGTGCAGAGTTTTGTCTGGGGCCCAGGCCAGGCCACACCCATACACGACCATACCGTCTGGGGCCTGGTGGGTGTGCTGCAGGGGGCTGAGTCCTGCATGCGGTATCGGCAGACGGCCGAAGGCCTTGTGTCTGAAGGGCCCGCTGTCATTCTTGAGCAGGGAAGCGTGGATGCCGTAAGCCCAACCGTGGGAGATATTCATAAGGTGAGTAATGCGTTTTCAGACCGAACCTCCATCTCTATTCATATCTACGGCGCCAACATTGGCAATACGCGCAGGCATGTTTTTGATGCGGCGACCGGAGCAGAAAAAGGGTTTGTCTCAGGCTACTCTTCCAATCGTCTGCCCAACCTCTGGGACGAGGCTGCTCGTATTCGGGCGCAGGGCGCATCCATTCCAAGGCCCCAGGCCTAAAAAAGCATGGCTGCCCTGAGCTGGCCAGCGCCCGATGTTGCAGTCGTTCAAATCGCCCGCCTGGACCGCGGTAATGCCTTTGATGCCCAGCTAGTGCAGGCCCTCCATAACGCGATCATTGAGGCTGCTGCTCAACCACTAGCGCAGACTCTGATTTTTCGCGCTGACGGGCCAGACTTCTCTACCGGCATGGATCTCTCGAATCTAGAATCGGAGACCGACGAGACCCTCGCGGCCCGCTTTATCGCGATCGAAGACCTCTTGGCGGCAGTCTGGTCGTCGCGACTGCGCACGGTGGCCTTCGTACATGGGCGGGCCTGGGGTGCAGCGGCAGACCTGGTGGTGGCCTGTGACCTGCGCATCGCGTTGCCGAATACCAGCTTTCGGTTTCCCGGCGTGCAGTTTGGTCTGGTACTCGGCACGCGTCGTCTCGCCTGTCGGATTGGGTCCGACATCGCCCGCCAGATTCTTTTAGAAGGACAAACCGTGGCAGCAGAGAAGGCAGCGCAACTCGGCCTCATCCATCGCATCGTAGACGCCTTTGATCTTAAGGACCTACCCCGCCTAATGGTAGACGCGCCAACCCAGGCCATGATTCATGCGGCCAGCCGTGCCGCCGACGATGGCTATTCGGGGGTAACCATGGGCGGCGCAGAGTCGCCTGCAGACGCTCATCGAGGCCTGTCCTTCGATCGACAGGCCCTTATGGCGTCTGCGCGACGCCCTGGCTTACGGCAACGTATTCTCGATTACCGTGCCCAGCTAAAGAGGGATGCGAGGCCTGCCCCGGGGGCGGCCGGTCCCGATGATATTTCGACGGCGATACGCTAGAGACGTGCAAGGGCCTTCGTAAACCGCGTGAGAAGCTCCTGCACCTCTTGCTCAGAAATAATCAAGGGGGGGCAGAACGCGATCGTGTCACCGATCGCCCGCACGATCAGCCCCTCTTCCTCCGCAATGCGCGCACACTCTTTGCCATGGCCAGGCATCAACTCCACGCCTGCGAGAAGCCCGATGCCCCGTACCTCCTTGACCAAGGGCTGCTGACCCTGAAGTGCCCGCAAGCCCGCAAGAAACGGAACACTGACCGCGCGCACGTGCTCGACGATCTTTTCTTCTTCATAGATCTTGAGGGTTTCTAAGGCAACGGCCGATGCCACGGGATGCCCAGAGTAGGTCATCGTTAGGCCGAAAAGCCCAAGCTCCCCACTCTGACGCTCAATGGCCTCATAAACGCGTGGGCCGATCATGAGCGCGGAGATCGGAATATAGGCACTCGACAAGGCCTTGGCGCAGATCAGCAGATCGGGGGCAAGGTGCATGGTGGTGGAGCCAAACATATTGCCTGTTCGACCGAAGGCCGTAACCACTTCGTCACAGACCAGCAAGATATCGTGGCGCTTGAGAAGGGCCTGTAACTCCGCGTAGTAGCGGGCGGGGGGTACCACAATGCCACCCGCGCCCATGACAGGCTCTACGAAAAATGCCGCAATAGTCTGGGCGCCCTCTGTCTCGATGAGGCGCTCGATATCCGCAATAAGGCGGTCGCTAAAGGCTTCTTCAGATTCCCCTGGCTGCGCATTGCGAGTGAAATGTGGCGTAGTGACATGCAAGAAACCGGGAAGCGGTAGGTTAAACCGGTCATGGGCATAGCTCACGCCGGAGAGACTGGCGGCCGCAATGGTGTTGCCATGGTAGGCCAGCTTATGGGCAATAAACTTTCGCTTTTCGGGCTTACCGACCGCATTCCAGAAATACCAACTCAATCGGGCCGCACAGTCGTTGGCCTCAGATCCGGTGCTGGAAAACCAGATACGCGACATGGGCACCGGCGCAATCGACAGGAGCTTCTCAGCCAGGGCAATCACCGGCGGATGACTCTTGTGGTTCGTAAGAGGATAGTAGGCAAGCTCCTTCATCTGCCGATAGGCAACATCGGCAAGCCGCTCATTGCCATAGCCCAGGGCAATGCACCAGAGTCCCGACATGGCCTCAAGGTAGTCGCGGCCATGGATGTCTCGCACCCATACGCCCTTACCAGACTGAATCACACTGGCCCCACGCTTAGCATGCAGAGACAAGTTTGTCAGGCCATGGACAACGGCCTTGGCATCTCGTGACTGCAGCGATTCAACATCTAGCATGTACTGTCCTTTTAAAGAAAAATTACCAGGCGCTATGATGAAGCATACGCACGCGCAATTGCCAACTCCCTTTAAGAAAGAAAGACTTCTGCAATGGCCCAATATGTCATGTCGATGCTCCGCGTGAGCAAGGCGGTTCCCCCGAAGCGGCAGATCATCAAAGACATATCGTTGTCCTTTTTTCCTGGCGCAAAGATCGGGCTCCTCGGCCTCAATGGTTCTGGAAAGTCTACGGTGCTCAAGATCATGGCCGGTGCCGACAAAGAGTTTGATGGGGAGGTGCAGCATCTCGCGGGAGTCTCCATTGGCTACCTTCCGCAAGAGCCCCAGCTTGATGCTGCGAAGACGGTGCGCGAAGAGGTGGCTGCAGGCCTGGGAGAGCTTGCCCAGGCGCAACAGCGGCTTGAGGAAATCTATGCGGCCTACGCGGAGCCAGATGCCGACTTCGATAAGCTTGCAGAAGAACAAGGCAAACTGGAGGCCATCATTGCGGCCGGGGGCTCCGATATGGAGACCCAGATGGAGATTGCGGCCGATGCCCTGCGACTGCCCCCCTGGGAGGCCGTCATTGGAAACCTTTCTGGCGGCGAAAAGCGACGGGTGGCGCTCTGCAAACTCTTACTTTCTAAGCCCGACATGCTGCTCTTAGACGAGCCCACCAACCACCTTGATGCCGAATCGGTCGACTGGCTTGAGCAATTTCTCACGCGCTTCCCAGGAACCGTCGTGGCGGTGACCCACGACCGGTACTTTCTTGACAACGCGGCCGAATGGATTCTCGAGCTTGATCGTGGACATGGGATCCCCTGGAAGGGCAACTACTCAAGCTGGTTAGAACAGAAGGAGGCCCGGCTCGAAAAAGAGAACAAGCAGGTCGATGCCCACATGAAGGCAATGAAGCAAGAATTAGAGTGGGTACGTCAGAATCCCAAGGCACGGCAGGCCAAGTCTAAGGCCCGTCTGGCGCGGTTTGAAGAGATGAATAGCTTTGAGTACCAGAAGCGCAACGAGACCCAGGAGATCTTTATTCCGCCAGGCGAACGGCTCGGTGACAAGGTCATTGAATTTACCAACGTCTCGAAATCGTTTGGTGATCGCCTGCTTATGGATCAGCTCTCGTTTGCCATTCCCCCCGGCGCGATCGTAGGCATTATTGGCCCCAACGGCGCGGGTAAGTCGACGCTCTTTAGGATGATTCAGGGCAAAGAGAAACCCGACGCAGGCACCATTGAGATTGGCCAGACCGTGAAGATTTCTTCGGTGGATCAATCGCGCGAAGGGCTAGACGACAGCAAAACCGTATTTGATGCGGTGGCCGACGGGGCAGACACCCTTACGGTGGGCAA
Organism: Pseudomonadota bacterium; assembly: GCA_041175005.1. Taxonomy (GTDB): domain Bacteria; phylum Pseudomonadota; class Gammaproteobacteria; order Burkholderiales; family Burkholderiaceae_A; genus Hahnella. The sequence goes on along the minus strand of JBEDFV010000023.1, from coordinate 10,637 downwards.
GTTTGAGATGCCGTCACGGGCCTATCTCGGGCGGTTTAACTTCAAAGGCGGCGACCAGGGTAAGGTTGTCGGCAATCTCTCTGGTGGTGAGCGTGGTCGCCTGCATCTTGCCAAGACGCTTATTCAGGGGGGCAATGTACTGCTGCTCGATGAGCCCTCCAACGACCTGGATGTGGAGACCCTGCGGGCACTCGAAGACGCGCTGCTGGAGTTTGCAGGCTGCGTCTTGGTGATTTCCCATGACCGCTGGTTCCTCGACCGCATTGCAACCCACATTCTCGCCTGTGAGGGCAACTCGCATTGGGAGTTCTTCGCGGGCAACTATCAGGAGTACGAAGAGGATAAGCGGCGGCGCTTGGGCGAAGAGGCGGCAAAGCCAAAGCGGATTCGCTATAAGCCTATGACCCGTTAGCGGAGGCAACCGACCATGACTCCGCTACGTGCCCTACTCGTTGTTCTTGCCACCGCAACCATCAGCGCCTGTGCAGGCCTAGGGTATACCTACGGGCCGACAGACGCCTGGATTGGTGTCACACGCTCGGAGGTAGAGTCGCGCATGGGTCTGGCATCTATTCAGAAGCCAACGTCTATGGGCACGCGCCTTACCTATGCCAGGGGGCCTTATGGGCGGCATACCTACATCATCGACTTCGACGCACATGACAGGCTTGTGCAGTGGCAACAGGTACTCACCGAGCAGCAATTTCAGAAAATCCTGCCCGGCATGACGGCCGGTGCCGTGGAGGATCTGATTGGCCCCTCTCTCGAAAAGACAACACTCGGGCGTCAGCGTGGAGAGGTCTGGTCCTATCGATTCGAGACCCCCTTCTGTATCTGGTTTCAGGTTGAGATTGATATATCGGGCGTCGTTCGGTCTGCGGGGCATGGTATTCCGCCCGAATGCGCGCGCGACGACGACTGGTTCGGAATGCGATAAAAACGCGTATCATCCGATCTGTTAAGGGTTATCACTTATCCCTGGGGGTCGCTATGCAACATGCCAGCACACATCTCTTTATTTTCTTTGGAATCATCGTCCTTCTGCCGTTTCTCTATCCCATCTATCTGGTGCGGAGTCGGGGCGTTGATGGTGGAATTGCCTCGCGAAACACCAAAGTCTTTGCCGTCGTCTTCGGTGTACTCGTCGTACTCACCATTGCCCTTACGCTGATAAAAAACAGCCTCGGCTAAAGGTCCTCACCTCTCTCCTTCTGACTTCTCGTTACGGCCCCTGTGAGGGCCGCAAGAAAGTGTTTTCGTGACGCATATGTCCCAGGGCACCGTCATTATTGTGCTTGCCCTTCTGCTTGGCCTTCAGCCCGTTACCACCGATCTCTACCTGCCGGCACTCCCAGCCATCACCGCGGGCTTTGGGGCCTCGATGCCCCAAGCCCAACTGACACTCTCTGCCCTGGTGCTCGCCTTCGGACTTTCACAGATGGTCTGGGGGCCGTTGTCTGATCGGTTTGGCCGCCGACCCACCTTATTGGTCGGCATGGTTGCCTATGTGCTTGCCTCGATTGGCAGTGCATTTTCCGGTTCTATGGAGCAACTCATCGGATGGCGGGTTGTGCAGGGGTTGGCCATGGGGGCTGGTGTGGTCGTTGCGCGGGCCATTGTGCGAGATCTCTACGACCATCTCGAGGGCGCACGCATCATGAGTAAGGGGCTTACCGGCCTCGGGGTCTTTGCCTGCCTCAGCGCCCCGGTGGGCGGCGTGCTCACCGAATTTGTGGGCTGGAAGACCGCCCTCTTGGCGCTCGCGGTATTTGGGGCGGTCTGTCTTACGGTACTTGTCGTAAGGCTTGAGGAGACTCTGCGACAGCCGAACCCTGCGGCGCTGCAGCCGCGGATTCTGGTCAAGAACTGGATCACGATTGCCCGCAGTAAGAGCTTCTGGGCCTTTGCCTTACTTGCCACCACCAGCTACGGCGGCCTATTTACCTTTCTCGCTGCGTCCTCATTCGTCTATATCGAGGTGCTCGGCCTGTCGCAATCGCAGTATGGCTTTGTGATGCTTTCAAGCTCGCTTGCATACATTAGCGGCACGTTTTTCTGCCGCTGGCTTCTGCGCCGAATGAGCCTGAAGAAAACGGTGAAACTTGGCGCCTTCATTACCCTCGGTGCCGGATCCGTGCAGGGGCTCTTGGCAGTCTCCGGCGTCGACGGCGTTGCCGCATTGCTTGTACCTTGGTGGTTCTACATGCTGGGGCACGGCATACACCAACCCTGCGGGCAGAGTGGGGCGGTAGCGCCCTTTCCGCAGATGGCTGGCGCAGCATCGGCCCTCAGTGGGCTCATTATGATGACCACGGCCTTTGCGATAGGCCTCTGGCTCGGGGTCTCGCTCGCGGGTACGGCCGGAGAGGCCCGCACGGTGCTTCCTATGTCACAGGGCATCTGGTTCTGGAGCATTCTGCTGTCGGTGGTGGCACTCACGCTCGTACAGAAACAAAAGACATAAACGCGCCACAGACTGAGCGCCCCAGACTGCGCGCCCCAGACGGACGGCGGTCTTCGTGTGGGCGCAACGGCCATAGTGCATGCAGGCCCGACGGACTTAGTGCAGGCGCCGATAGATCTCTTCTGCAAGACCCACAGAGACGCCTTCGACCGTGGCGAGGTCGTCTACCGAGGCCTTCTTGAGTCCTTGAAGGCCTCCGAATCGAGACAAGAGACGTTGTCTGCGCTTCGGGCCGACACCCTCAATCTCATCTAAGACCGACCCCATACGCGCCTTTGCACGCTTCGCGCGCATGCCGGTAATAGCAAACCGGTGTGCCTCGTCGCGAATCTGCGCGATAAGCATCAAGGCGCCATGATCCCGACCCAAGGCCAATTCGCGGCCGTCGGGGAAGATAAGGCGCTCTAGCCCCACCTTGCGGCCCTCCCCCTTCGCAACGCCCACGAGCATACTGGTGTCGTGGCCCAGAGACTCAAAGACCTCCATGGCCACCGACAACTGCCCCTTACCACCATCGATCAGTACAAGGTCCGGCAGGCTTTCAGCCTCTTCATACCGACGACGCAAGGCCTGTCGCATGGCGGCATAGTCATCACCGGCGGTAATGTCTTGGATATTGAACCGACGGTATTCCGCCGACTGCATCGCATGATGGTGATAGACCACGCAGGAGGCCTGGGTAGCTTCGCCACTGGTATGGCTGATATCGAAGCACTCGGCCCTTAGGCTCGCAAGGTCGTTGTCATCGGTCGACAGGCCCAATGTTTCTGCCAACAGACGTGTGCGTGCCTCTGCCCCGCCCTGCTCCTGGGCCCGCCGCACCAGCGCCAGTCGTGCATTGTCTTCTGCCAGACGGAGCCAGTCACGACGCTTACCCTGCGGCGCATGCAGGACACGTACCAGATGCGACTGCCCAACCGAGAACCAGTCCGAGAGTGTCTGCACAGACGCCTCACGATTAACCACCAGAGTTGCGGCGGGCGTGGTGTCCAGATAATGCTGACTGGCAAAGGCAAGCAGCGCCTCATCAAGGGTATCGTCTGACTCTGGGCCGGTAATCTGCGCAGAGAAATACGGACGATCACCGAGGTGCCGTCCGCCGCGCACCATAGCGAGATTGACAACCACCCGCTGTCCATCCCCCACGACGGCCAAGATATCGCAGTCTTGAATGGACTCTGTCTCCATGGAGTGCTGCTGCAGAACCCGCGACAGGGCCCCGATCTGGTCACGATAGACGGCCGCCTCTTCGAAGGCGAGTCGATCGGAGGCCGCCTGCATGTCAGCCTGTAATGCACTGAGAACCTCCTCATGGCCTCCGCGGAGAAAAGAAAGTGCCCTATCGACATCGCGCTGATACTCCTGCGGACTAATCTCGCGGACGCAGGGGGCACTGCACCGATGGATCTGATGAAGAAGACAGGGACGCGAGCGGTTGGCCAACACATTGTCGGTGCAGCTGCGCAGCCGAAAGACCTTCTGCAGAATCTGAATACTCTCTTTAACCGCCCAGGCATTAGGAAACGGCCCGAAGTAGTCTGCGTTCTTATCGACCGCTCCGCGGTAGTACGAAATCCGGGGAAATGCATGCCGGCTCATACGAAGAAACGGATACGACTTGTCGTCACGAAAGAGAATGTTGTAGCGGGGCGACTGGGTCTTAATCAGGTTGTTTTCTAAGAGGAGTGCTTCGGCTTCTGAACGCACCACGGTGTATTCGGCCACCGCAATCTGCGAGACCATATGGGCAATACGCGGGCTATGGCCTGTCTTCTGGAAGTAAGAGGAGACGCGCTTCTTAAGATCTTTCGCCTTTCCCACATAAAGAAGCTGGCCCTGTCTGTTGGAGAAGCGATAGACCCCAGGGAGATTTGGTAGCCCCGCAAGAAAAGCCTTGAGGTCAAATCCGGCAAAGGCAGCCTCAAAGCCTGGGCTAGACGCCTGGGCCGTCTCTGGGGGCTGCGGCGTGTCGGTATCTGTATCGTTATTGGTCACGGCCTTGGCCCTGCCAGATCTACCAGAGACCGCGCCCGGGCAACGACCTCCTCAAACATGGGCACGGTAAGCCGCCCGGTGTTGATGTTGTACCGGCTCGGATGATAGCTATCAAGGAGATGTACCCGCCCAACCGTATGGACAGCACCATGGGCGAAGGCGAAGTCGCCGCGCTTCATGCCCTGCGCCTTCAGATCAAAGCAACGCAGTACCGCATCATGCGAGACTGCCCCAAGACAGAGAATGACCCGGGGCGCGACTATTTCGATCTCCGCCTGCAAAAACGGCCGGCAGTTGGTGGCCTCGGCTGGCAGCGGCTTGTTGTCGGGCGGCAGACATTTGACCGCATTGGTAATGCGACAGTCGATCATCCGAAGATCGTCGGCTGCGTCGAGCGAACGCGGGCCGGTCGAGAACCCCTGTGCGAAGAGGCTCCCATAGAGAAGGTCACTACAGGCGTCTCCGGTAAAGGGACGCCCTGAGGCATTGGCGCCATGCATCCCAGGTGCGAGCCCCACGACCAGAAGCGCGGCCAGCGCATCGCCAAAAGGCGGTACGGGGCGACAGAAATAGGCCGGGTGCTTCTTCTGTACCTGATCAAGAAAGCTGGCCAGGCGAGTACAGCGCCGGCAGTCGGCGTCGTAGATCACGCTAGTGTCTGTAGTTGTCTGGGACATAGGGTTTACCAAATCGTCCGATTATTTATCAAACCGCCTCGGTATTGTCCCCTACATCGTGCGCCGCTCCCTAGCAGCCAACGTATGTGGCGGCTCATAATGCCGCATGTCCTCGGCTATTCGGCTCCTTCACGGTGATTTTGGCAGACTCGCGCTGCTGAAGATGGATGCGGCCCTTGTAACCCACGCCCACCATCACTGCCACATTCTCATTAAGGCATCCGGGCCAGATACCGCTTTCTGTGTGAATGGTCAGACAGCACCGCTTACCGACGAGAATGCGGTACTCATTAATGCCTGGGAGCCGCACGCCTATATCCATGCGCTGGAGAACCCGGACGAACATCCGGTCATTCTTGCCCTCTATCTCGAACCCTCTTGGCTATCGCGATTCTCCAAAGATATTCATCCCGGGCTTTATCCAAAGTTTTTCGCACGGTGCTGTTCGGCCCTTCAGGAACACCAGAAGCGACTGATCGAATCGATCGTCATGGAACTCTGGTGGTCGGACACGATTGCCCACGACAAGATTGAAGTCATTCTGGCTGAGTTAAGCCTCTCCTTTCTTGAGGGAGCGGACAGCGCTGCCCGGGTGTTTTCCCAGAAACACCGACAAGACAGAAACTTTATGGATGCTCGGGTGCGCCGTGCCATCGGACTGCTCAAAGAGAACCCCGATCTGGCCTCTGACATGGCCACCCTTGCCCAGGCCGTCGACCTCTCACGATCGCACTTCTTCGAACTCTTCCGCCGATGTACCGGCCTCTCGCCGCTGGTCTATGCCAATGCACTCAAGATGGAGCGCGCCTTCCATGCGCTGGCAGTGACGACAAAGCCCATGGAAGATATCAGCAGCGACCTCGGCTTTTCGGCGCAGAGCCATTTCTCGCGTTTCTTCCGACAGCATCAAGGCGTGGTTCCAAGCCATTACCGCAGGCAGGTAGAAGCGAAAGAATTTCGGACGATCTGATCAATAGGCAGACGGGCGAGCCAAATGCCCGCCGCTAAGGGCTGTGGAGCCCAGCGTAGGTTCGTAGAGTGATGGTCCATGAGACCCGACACGCTATGAAACTCTCGGCGACCCCCGCTTCACGCCAGCCATCGGATCAGTCTGCGCTCCTGCGGGTAGAAGACGGCTACCTGCTTACCGGGAAGGGTCAGTTTATCGACGACCTGCCCTCTCCCCCCGGCCTGCTGCACGCAGCAGTCGTTCGATCCCCAATTGCACACGGAACCATTACGTCCGTAGACACAAAAGCCGCCTGCGCGCTCCCAGGGGTACGCGCGGTACTTCTTGCCGAGGATGTGCTCGCCTGGTCACAGCCCTTTGTGGTGAGCGTGAAGAGCGCATTGAAGCAATACTGCCTCGCGATCGACCGGGTCCATTATGTGGGGGAACCGATTGCCGTAGTGATCGCAGAGTCACGGGCGGTGGCAGAAGACGGGGCTGCCCTGGTCAAAGTTATGCTGGCACCCCTGCCCGCCTTGGTAGACAGCAAAAAAGCGCTTGAAGCAGATGCACCGCTTCTCCACCCCGAGTTGGGATCCAACTGCATCGTCGATAGAAGCTATCTCTATGGGGATGTCGATGGTGCGCTTGCAAACGCGGATTATGTGCTTGAGGAAGACTTCAACTACCCCCGCAACTCCTGCACCCCCATGGAGACCGGTGGAGTGGTCGCGGAATACTGCCCACACGATGGCAGTTATGACCTAAGGTCAAACTTTATGGGGCCCTTTTCGCTCCATGTGGTGGCCGCGGCGGCACTGAAAGTTCCCGGCAATAGGCTACGACACCGATCCCCAAGAGATTCCGGCGGTAGCTTCGGTGTCAAGCAGGCCATGCTCCCCTATCTGGTTATGACCGCACTGGCCTCGCGCAAGGCTGTTGCCCCCGTAAAGTTTATTGAGGACCGACTCGAGCACCTCACTGCCTTAACCTCTGCAACTGCCCGGTCTACACGACTGAAGGCAGCTGTCCGTCAAGACGGAAAGATCCTCGCGCTGGACTTCGACCAGATCGAAGACTGTGGCGCATTCCTAAGGGCGCCTGAGCCCGCCACGCTCTACCGGATGCACGGCTGCATGACAGGGGCCTACGCCATCGAATCGCTGCGTATTCGCAATCGGGTAGTAATGATCAATAAGACACCCACCGGTCTGGTACGTGGATTCGGCGGCCCACAGGTCTACTTCGCCCTGGAAGGGATGGTCCGCAGAATCGCAGAGACGATTGGAAAGACGGTTCCCGAGGTCATGGCGGTGAACTTCGTCCAGCCAGCATCATTTCCGTATCGGGCTGCTGCAGGCGCCCTCTATGACTCTGGCGACTATCCGGCAGCACTTGCAGCCCTCTTGGCCCATCCGGTCTATCAGCGCATACAAGAAAAGAAGCAGCGTTACACCAGAGAGGGGCGCCTCTACGGTATTGGCTATGCAGCAATCGTGGAGCCGAGCATCTCGAACATGGGGTACATCACGACCGTACTCACCGCTGATCAGCGGGCAAAGGCCGGGCCCAAAAATGGCGCCCTGGCTACCGCAACGGTCTCTATCGATCCCTCGGGTTCAGTCACCGTTATCTTGGCCTCTGCGCCAGCCGGCCAGGGCCACCAGACAGTGACCGCCGAGGTAGTCGCACGCGTCTTTGGGCTTGGCTCACAGGCTGTGGTGGTGAATACCGAGCTAGACACCCAAAAAGATGCCTGGTCGGCAGGCTCAGGAAACTACTCAAGCCGATTTGCGGGTGCCGTGGCGGGCTGTGCACAGATCGCAGCGATTCGACTCAAGGCAAAGCTCTCCGTCTACGCGGCCCACCTCTGGCGCTGCAAGCCCGAGGACATTGTCTTTGAAGGGGGGCAGGTGCGATCGCGTATAGACCCCGCGCAGTCGATGGGGTTTGGTCGGCTCGCCGGCACCTTTCATTGGTCCCCGGCCCTTACCCAGGAGGCCCTGGGGGCCGAGCAGGAACTGGGTCTTCGCGAAACCGCCTTCTGGTCGCCGGAGACGCTCTCTGCGCCCGACGCCCAAGACAGGGTGAACACCTCCGCCGCCTATGGCTTCGTGCTTGATGTCTGCGGTGTCGAAATAGACACCGACACGTGCCAGGTGTGTATTGATGAGTACCTAACGATTCATGATGCGGGCACTTTACTGCACCCATCGTTGGCTGATGGTCAGATCTACGGGGCCTTTGCCCAGGGGGTCGGCGCCGCCCTCTACGAAGAGTTTCTGTACGACGTCGATGGAAATTTCCAAAGCGGTACCTTCGCCGACTACCGACTTCCCACAGCCATGGAAGTGCCACGCCCCGCGATCGTGCACCTGTCTACGCCCAGCCCCTTCACCCCCCTGGGCGCCAAGGGCCTCGGGGAAGGTAACAACATGAGTACCCCCATCTGCATCGCGAATGCGGTAGGTGATGCATTACAGAGGAGCGGTATTACCCTGCCTGCTTCACCCCCTAGGGTGCACCAGTGGCTCTGCGAAGCAGATGTCATGACACGGATCACAGCAGACCAGGACGACACGACCACGGGGCCTTCCGACCCCACGTCAGAGGGACCCCTGAAAGCATCCGGCAGCTTCGTATTCGCTGTGTCTCCCGAGGCACTCTTTGCGGTGCTGCTCGATGAAAACCGCATCAGGCGCATTATTCCGGGCTGCGAGGCGATACGCGTACGCCGGTCTGACGGCGCAGTGCAATACGACTGCACGGCAGTCATCCGCATCGGGCTGGTGAAGGCCCGGTTCGAAGCAACGATGGGCCTGACTGAAATCGTCGAGCCCGAGAGCCTCAGGTTAACGGGCACGGGTCAGAGTAGCCTCGGATTTGCGCGGGGTGCGGGCCTGGTTCGACTCGAGCGCCAGGGCAGCCAGACTGCACTGCATTATGAATACCAGGCTTCTGTCTCGGGCAAACTTGCCGCAATCGGTGCGCGCCTCTTAGAAGGCGCGACCCGGCTGGTACTTGCAGAACTCTTTCGGTCGCTCGCGCGTGAGGCGCTGCGCAGCATAGACGGCAGCACAGACATAGCGCCGGCACCCTCGTGGTGGCAGCGCATTCTTTCTGCCCTGGGGCTTCGCCAATGAAGCCGGCGCCCTTCGATCTCTACTTTCCCACCACGGTGGCTGAGGCCTGCACCATGCTTCGGCACAAAAAGGGCGATACCCGAATCCTGGCGGGAGGTCAGACCCTTCTACCTTCCATGGGCATGCGGGTTTCTGAACCAGCGTCGGTGATCGCACTCTCCAAGATACAAGAGTTATCGCTTCTGCGTGAGACGAAAACATCACTGGAGGTTGGCGCCATGGTGCGCCAGGCCCGACTTGAGGATGCACTGAAGGCCAAGACCGTCACCCATCCTATTCTTGAGGCAATCCTGCCCTGGGTCGCACACAGACCCATTCGCCAACGCGGAACCGTCTGCGGATCGATTGCCCACGCAGACCCCAGTGCGGAACTACCGCTTGCGCTTCTTGCACTCGAAGGAAGTGTGACCGCAGCCTCAGAAGGGGGGAGCCGCGACATCGCTGCGGGGGACCTCTTTACTGGCCCCGTTCAAACCAGCCTCCGGGACGACGAGATCATTGTGACCGCCCGATTTCCAAGGCTTTCAGCCACAGACAGAATTGGCTTTGCAGAATTTGGCTACCGACACGGCGACTTTGCGGTGGTCTCCGTGCTGGTGATTGCACGCGCGGCATCGACCATCTTTGCCTTTGGCGGAATCGACGACATTCCGGTGCGTGTTGAGATACCCACCGCGATTGCGCTAGACGATATTGACAGGCAACTCACACGACTCGCTGCCCAGCAGACGGTGAGAACGGATCCGACGGCAAGCGCCGACTTTCGACGTCATCTCATGACCCGACTCGGACGGCGCGCCTGCCTGCAGGCCCTTGGCCAGCCCCCATTTCACCAAGACGCCAGACCATGACAATGACCATGAAAACAATCAGCCATCACGACCCAGAGACTCTCAGGCTCATCATTAACGGCAGGCCTGTTGCAGCGGCCTGCACGCCCCGCACGAGCCTCCTAGACTTCCTGCGCCAAGACGCTCAGCTAACTGGCACCCACGCCGGCTGTGAACACGGCGTCTGCGGCGCATGCACGGTGCATCTTGACGGGGTTGCAGTCCGTTCCTGCCTTACGCTTGCGCACGAGGCTGAGGGGGCCGCGATCACCACGGTAGAGGGCCTCGCACCATCCGAATCCCTGACAGATCTCCAGCGGGCCTTCTCGCGACACCACGCCTTACAATGCGGCTTCTGCACCCCAGGATTTCTGATGGTGGCCGAAGACCTGCTTCGCACGACACCCCAGCCTACAGAAGAAGAGATTCGTATTGCAGTCTCCGCGAACCTCTGCCGATGCACCGGGTATACCGGCATGATCCAAGCGATTACTGAGGTGGCTCAACAGCGCGCAGAAGACCAGACACAGCAGGAGACGCAGGATGCTTGACCTGGGACGCAGTTTTTTACAGGCGGTT
>JBEDFV010000022.1:0-3190 GCA_041175005.1 Pseudomonadota bacterium | reverse complement strand
GCAAATACACGGTCCCGCTGACCAAACCATGGCAGGCTGGGCTCATTCAGCTGCAGGATCTTCGCCAATGCCCGCGAGACCTTCAGGCCCTCTTGCCCCAGACTGGCGAGACTCCCCGTAGCCCCACCACACTGTAAAACCCGCATGTCCTCACCTGCCGCAGCAAGTCGCTGGGCATGGCGCATCAGTGCATCGAGCCAGCCCGCAGCCTTCAGGCCAAAGGTCATGGGAAGGGCGTGCTGCATCCAGGTTCGACCCATCATTGGTGTGTCGCGATGGGCGCGGGCCAGCGACGCTGCCTGATCTATCACGGCGTTTAGCAGGCCCTCAAAACGCAGTAGGTCTTGCTGCCAGACCAGCACCGCCGCAGTGTCTAAGATGTCCTGACTCGTTAAGCCAAAGTGGACATACCGCGCCGCTGAGGCATCGGCCGCTGCCACCACCGCCGTGAGTTTCTTCACGAACGGAATAGCGATGTTGCCGGCAAGCAGACTGTCGCTCTCTAACTGATCAGGGTCTAGGCGAGACATATCTCGCGAAAGCGCCTCGCAGACCAGGGTGATCGTCTGTGCAGTTGAAGACGGAATAAGCCCCAGCTGCCCCTGGGCCTGGGCAAGGCCTGCCTCGACAGCCAGCATCTCTGTGAGCAGTCTATGGCTATAGACCAGAGGAGCGGCGGTATCCCGCTGCCGGTCAGAATCGCCTGGTTTTACCGTCGCCATATGCAGTGACCGCTACGTGATGCGCAACGCCACGGGCAAGAGCGCCTGCAGCTGCGCGTGGCTATTGCCATAGCCATCGATCAAGAGGAGCCCTTGAGGCCCTACCGCAAAGACACCATGGTCTGTGTAGACGCGACTGACGCAACCCACCCCCGTGAGCGGGTAGTCACAACGGGCTACGAGCTTACTCTGGCCTTGCTTGGTGAGCAGATCCATCATGACAAAGACCTGCTTGGCCCCGATGGCAAGATCCATCGCGCCGCCAACGGCAGGAATCGCATCGGGCTCACCGGTATGCCAGTTGGCAAGGTCGCCGTGCTCAGAGACCTGAAAAGCGCCAAGCACACAGATGTCGAGGTGGCCTCCGCGCATCATGCCAAACGAATCGGCGTGATGAAAGAAACATCCGCCCGCCCGCAAGGTCACGGGCTGCTTGCCGGCATTGATAAGGTCGGGGTCTTCTTCTCCAGGAGCAGGTGCGGGGCCCATACCAAGCACTCCGTTTTCGCTATGGAGTAAGACCTCTCGGTCCGCCTCGAGGTAATTGGCTACCAAGGTAGGCAGCCCAATACCAAGGTTTACCACCGCCCCTTCGGGAATATCTGCTGCCACCCGGGCAGCGATTTCTGCGCGATCACGACGAATCAGAGCCATGGCTTAGACCTGCACCAGTCGTTGTACATAAATGCCTGGCGTGACGACCGCCTCTGGGTCAAGATCGCCAAGGCCCACGCACTCGGAGACCTGGGCCACGGTGGTGCGTGCCGCCGCCGCCATAATCGGCCCGAAGTTACGCGCGGTTTTACGGTAGACAAGATTACCCCAGCGATCGCCTTTGAGTGCCTTAATCAAGGCGAAGTCGGCCGAAAGCGGCATCTCAAACACATAATGACGGCCATTGATCTCGCGGGTCTCTTTGCCTTCTGCAAGAGCGGTACCGTATCCGGTGGGGGTATAAAAGCCACCAATACCCGCGCCGGCTGCCCGTATGCGTTCTGCGAGGTTTCCCTGCGGCACCAATTCAAGAATAATGTCGCCCGCGCGATAGAGGGCATCGAAATGATGCGAGTCGTGCTGACGCGGAAACGAACAAATAATCTTGCGCACACGGCGGGCCTTCAATAAGGCAGCCAGCCCGGTTTCGCCGTTACCCGCATTGTTATTAATGATGGTGAGATCCCGCGCACCCTGATCAATCAGCGCATCAATCAACTCAGAAGGCATTCCCGCGTTGCCAAACCCCCCAATCATTACCGTAGCCCCATCGGGCAGGTCATGTAGGGCCTCGGCGGCCGATGCATAAATCTTGTTGATCACCCTGCGTGTCCCGCGGCAGCGTCTTCTTCGGACCAGATCTTTTGGGCCAGGGTCATAGCATGGTTACCCGCCGGCACGCCCGCATAGACTGCCGCCTGAAGAATAAATTCGCGGATCTCGTCTCGGGTCACGCCATTACTCTTGCTGGCCCGAAGATGAAGCACGAATTCTGCCTCCCGATTGCCTGCCAGAGTCAGCGCCAAGACCAGTAACGAACGATCGCGGCGCGACAGACCGGGCCGTGTCCAGACCTGCCCCCAGGCCGCCTCGGTAATGAAGTCTTGAAAGGCGAGCACATCGGCCGGTGCATCTCTGCGCTTTGCATCCACATAGGCATCGCCAAGTACCAGCCGACGCACCAGCATGCCAGCCTCACGCAGGGCCGCTTGGCGCACCTGGCCCGGAGCGCAGTGCTCAAGCACGAGCCGTGCAAACTCTCCCGGCTGTTCAATATTGCTGATGTGGGCCGCTTTGAGAATCGTAAGGCGCGCGCCCGAAATCGTGGCGGCAAGAAACTCCGAATCAGAGACCGGTGTCGTAAGGTCTTCTTCGCCTGCGATCACCAGCGTGGGCGCCTTGATGGCGTGTATGGCCTGTCTCAGATCTGCCTGGGCCAGAGACTCGCAGGCCATGATGTACCCCTGAGGATTAGCGCCTTCTAGAATCTCTGCCATAGCCTGCACACGCCCAGGATGGGCCTGGGTAAATGGGGCGGTAAACCAGCGCGAAATGAGCGCAGGAATAAGCGAGGCCACGCCCGCGCTGCGCACCGCCTCTACCCGGTCTCCCCAGACCTGGGCGGAGCCCACCTTGGCCCCCGTGTTTGCAAGAACCAGCCCCAACACACGGCCGGGATGCTTAAGCGCAATTGCCTGCGCCACCACCCCGCCTAATGACAGGCCACAAAAATAGGCCTGATCGACACCATGGGATTCCAGAGTCTCCAAAACCGCATCGGCCATGGCGTCCAGACCGATCGAGGCAGGCAAGGGCGAGGCCCCATGGCCAGGCAGGTCGAGACGCAGCACGCGGAACTGCTGCTCAAAGGCCGGCATCTGGACATCCCAGAGTCGATGGGTTGCGCCGAGCGAGTGCATGAGGACGAGCCATGGCGCGTCTTCGCGGCCGGAGATCTGTGTGTACAGGAGTTG
>JBEDFV010000021.1:0-2564 GCA_041175005.1 Pseudomonadota bacterium | reverse complement strand
CCCCGTGATGAAACCAGAGGCAGACCTGCGTCATGCGTGAAGACTTAGAACAAGAAGAACAAATGGCCGCAGCCAAGGCCTTCTGGAAGGCAAACCGGCTCTGGATTCTCACCCTGGGCTGGATCGTTCTGCTCTCCACCGCGGGCTATCAGGGATGGACGGCCTGGCAGGCACACCAGGGCCAAAAGGCCTCCGCCCTCCTGGCTGCGGTCGAAAAGGCTGTGCAGGAACAAGATCTGGAAAAGGCGTCGGCGGTGGGCAAGACGCTTGTAGATAACCATGGCGGGTCAGACCAGCATGTGCTTGCGGCCTTTCGGATTGCCAAGTCCTATGCCGCCGGTAGTCAGTTTGAAGAGGCAGCCCAGTGGCTGCGGCCTACAGTAGAGGCCAAGGATCCCGCACTGGCCTGGGTGGGAAGGCTGCGCCTCTCAGCAGTTCTCATCGATCTTGATCAACTGCCGCAGGCCCTCGCAAGTCTGGAGGGAACGCCCCCAGAGTCTTTTGCCGCCCAGGTGGATGATCGTCGCGGCGACATTCACGCCCTGATGGGCCAGCCGGCGCAGGCGACGACCGCCTGGAAGAGCGCTCTGACGGCCCTGGGCGGAGAGCCCCCAAAGTCTGCGCTGGCAGACATCGTGGCCCGCAAGATTGCCAGTCTCGAGGCGTTTTCGGCCCAGACTGCGGGTAAGACGCCATGATGCGTGAGGCCGTTTCGTACAGGGTTGCGGTCCTACTACGCGCCACGGGGTTGGTATGTGCCGGCCTCGCCCTGCTCGTGGCGGCCGGCTGTGCGGGCCCGAGTAAGCCTAAGCCCGCCACGCTCTCATCCATTACGCCAGAAATTCTGCTCAAGACCGTCTGGTCACAGCCCGTAGGCGTAGCAGGCGCTTCGGCCTCAGGGCAGGGCGCCTTCGCTCCTGCGGTCTCGGGGGGTCTGGCGGTAGTGGCCAATCAGGCGGGTCGGGTCTCTGCTTTTGCCTTGTCCTCTGGGGCGGTGCAGTGGGTCGCCGAGGTCGGTGCGCCCATCGCTGCTGGTGTGGGCACGGGCGCGGGTGCCGCCGAGGGCCTCTTTGCCGTGGTGACCGAACCGGGTGAGTTGGTGCTTCTTGATCGATCCGGCACCCAGCGCTGGCGCGCGGCTCTCGGCGGTGTGGTGCGAGAGCGGCCCGCGCTTACGGGCGGGGTGGCGGTGGTGCGGCTCATGGACAACCGGCTCATCGGCTGGGATCTTGAGACCGGGGTGCGTCGGTGGGTTATTCAGCGATCTATGCCCCCTCTGGTGTTGCATGGAGAATCGGGGCTTCGGGTCGAGCCCGCGCAAGATCTTGAAACCCTGACAAGTGCCCTCGGTCCGAGCGATCTCGTGGCCAATCTGCCTGGTGGTCGTGCCCTGTGGCTCAACGCCGCCAAGGGCCTGGTGCGGTACGAGTCTCAGGTGCTTACCCCTCGTGGCAGCAATGAGGTTGAGCGACTCTCTGATTTGTTAGGAGCGCCCGAGGTTTTTGATGACGCAGTCTGTACGGCCGCCTATCAAAATCTCGTGGCCTGCCTCTCGGCCGACATGACCAAGATTCAGTGGCAACAGAAGTTTGCGGTGGTGCTGCCGCTTGCAGCCGACCCCCGTCTTGTTATTGCGGTCGACGCCAGCGCGCGGGTGGTGGCCTTCGACCGCGCGACCGGCAACCGCTTATGGCAGAACGACGGTCTCTTTCTGCGTGGCCTTTCGGCCCCCGTGTCGTTTGATCGTGCCGTCTGGGTCGCAGATTTCGACGGCACCCTGCATGGGCTTAACCGGCAAGACGGTCGATTCATTGCGCGACTTAATCTTCCCGGTGGCAAACCCTCTGGCCCCATGGCTGCCACTCGGCAGGGGCTTCTGGTGCAGACCCAGGGGGGCTTTCTCATGCTCCTCAGGCCGTAAGGCCCTGCGGACAGGCCCAGGAGGCGCATGTCTTTCAAGCCCGTTGTCGTCCTTGTCGGACGGCCCAATGTGGGGAAGTCCACACTCTTTAACCGACTCACGCGGTCGCGTGATGCGCTTGTGGCCGACCTTCCTGGGCTCACCCGCGATCGCCACTATGGGGAAGGCCGGGTTGGCCCTTCTCCCTATCTGATCGTGGATACGGGAGGATTTGAGCCGGTGGTCAAGGAAGGTATCGTGGCCGAGATGGCCCGACAGACCCGCCAGGCCATCTCGGAGTCAGATGTCGCGGTATTCCTTCTCGATGGGCGACATGGTCTGGCGCCACAGGACCATCAGATTGCCGAACTCTTGCGACGGGCTGGCCGCCCGGTGGTTCTGGCTGTCAATAAGCTCGAGGGACTGACCGGTGAGGGTGGAACCGCAGAGTTTTATGAACTCGGTCTTGGTGAGCCTATGGCGATTTCCGGGGCCCATGGCGATGGGGTCTACACACTCATGGAGACCGCCTTGGCCAGAGCCCATGCCTTTCTCGGGCCTGAACCAGAGGCTCTTGCCGAGGCTGAGGAGACGACGGAGACACTTGAGCCCTTAGTTGTTGCGTCGGTGGCCGGCGAGCCGCAGAAGATCCCAGCCCACGGAC